>JBDRQZ010000493.1:0-3543 GCA_043826025.1 bacterium
AAAAATTTCCGCTAAACCGGCTTCGTCAACTCTCCACCGCCTCAGCGGAACTTTGTTCGAATCCTGAATCTAGAAGCGGAAGTGCGCGAACGCCTTGTTCGCTTCCGCCATCTTGTGCGTATCCTCTCGCTTCTTGATCGCCGAGCCTTCATTGTTAGCTGCCGCCCAGAACTCCCCGGCCAATTTCTCGGCCATGGTGTGTTCGGAGCGCTTACGAGCAAACCCAATCAGCCAGCGAAAAGCGAGGGCCGTGCGTCGGTCGGGAGAAACCTCAATCGGCACCTGATAGGTGGCGCCGCCGACCCGCCGTGACTTGACCTCGAGCAAGGGCTTCGCGTTGTTAAGCGCCTTGTAGAAGATATCGAGCCCGCGCTGATTGTGCTTTTTTTCCATTTGTTCGAGCGCTTCGTAGAAAATGCCCTCCGACACCGACTTCTTGCCCGCTCGCATCATGACGTTGATGAAACGGGAAACGGTGACATCACCAAACCGGGAATCCGGTTTACGATCGCGCTTTTCTGCAGCCTTCCGTCTCGGCATTTATGATCCCATCTCCTCGCTTATTTTTTCGGTCTCTTGGTTCCGTACTTGGAACGACTCTGGGTGCGGTTTTCCACGCCTGAGGCGTCCATTGTGCCCCGGATGATGTGGTAGCGCACTCCGGGAAGGTCTTTGACACGGCCGCCACGGATCATGACGATCGAATGCTCCTGCAGATTGTGACCCTCGCCCGGAATGTAGGCTGTGACCTCAATCTGGTTCGTCAAACGCACACGCGCGACCTTGCGTAGCGCCGAATTCGGTTTTTTCGGCGTCGAAGTATACACGCGGGTACAAACACCCCGCTTCTGCGGACAATTCTGCATCGCCGGCGTGTTCGACTTGTGCTTAATCACGCGGCGGCCTTTTCGAATCAACTGACTAATAGTCGGCAACTTATCCCTTCCAAGTCAACTACTACTTTACCGGCCGTCACTCCAGAATGGACACGGCCACCCAAAATAAGACCCGCAATATATCGCCATCCGGCTGTCTGTCAAGCGTTTTCTTGCAGCAGCGAGGCTTCTTCCGCGGCGTCCTCCTGATCCTCAGCGTTCGCGTCATCGTTCTCCAACTCGATGTTCCGATACATCTCCAGACCGGTACCGGCAGGAATCAGATGGCCGATGATCACATTCTCCTTCAAACCACGCAACTTGTCCTCTTTGCCGGAGACCGAGGCCTCGGTCAGCACCTTGGTGGTCTCCTGGAATGAAGCTGCGGAAATGAAGCTGTCGGTGGAAAGCGAGGCGCGGGTGATTCCCAGCAACAGGTCGCGCGAGGTCGCCGGCTCGCCGCCTTCCGCCATGATTCGCTCATTTTCTTCGCGGAAACGGTGCTTGTCGACCTTCTCGCCTTCCAGGAAGTTGGTATCGCCAACCTCCTCGACCTGCACCTTTTGCAGCATCTGGCGGACAATCACTTCGAAGTGTTTGTCGTTGATCTTCACGCCCTGGAGACGATAAACCTCCTGGACCTCGTTCACCAGATACTCCTGCACCGCACCGGCGCCGAGAATACCCAGCATATCATGGGGGTCGATCGAACCTTCGCAAAGCCGATCACCGGCCTTGACCCGGTCACCCTCATGCACGCGCATATGCTTGCCGTGCGGGACAATGTATTCCTTATTCTCGCCCTCATCGCCATGGACGAAAATCTGCGTGTTACCGCGAATGATTTTGCCGTATTCGACGACACCGTCGACCTCGGAAACCACCGCCGGATCGCGCGGCTTGCGAACCTCGAACAGCTCCGCCACTCGCGGCAGACCGCCCGTGATATCACGCGTCTTGGAAATATCGCGCGGGATCTTGGCAATCGCCCGACCGCCGTGGATCTCTTCACCATCGTGGACTTCGAGATAAGCACCGGTCGGAATCGAATAAGTGCCACGTTTGCGGCCCGACTTGTCGAGCACATTGATGCGCGGCAACAGAGTTTTCTCACGCTGTTCGACGATCACCAACTGCATCAGACCGGTCACCTCATCCAGCTCTTCACGCATAGAGACACCTTCGACGATGTCTTCATACTGAACCGTGCCGGTAACTTCGGCGAGAATGTAGTTTGTGTAAGGTATCCACTCAAAGATGACGTCCCCCTTCTTGACCTCCTGGCCATCGACGACCGCGACGGTCGCGGCGTAAGGGACTTTGTAGGTGGAGCGCGGCCGGCCCTGGACATCATACAGCCTGACATCGGCATCGCGACTGACCGCTACGTGCTGGCCATCTTTGCGTTTGATAAGTCGAAGATCGTCGAATCTGACGCTGCCGTCGACCTTCGCCGTGACCTGCGACTGCTCGGTAATACGCGCCGCCGTGCCACCGATGTGGAAGGTTCGCAGCGTGAGCTGCGTGCCCGGCTCGCCAATTGACTGCGCCGCCACCACGCCAACCGCCTCGCCGAGCTGTACCATCTCGTTGGCCGCGAGGTTGCGGCCATAGCAATGAGCACAGACACCGCGCCGCGACTCGCAGGTGAGCACCGAGCGGATGTAAACCGACTCCACGCCGGCCTCCTCGATCTGGCGGGCCGCCTCCTCGGTCACTTCGGCGCCCATCTCAACCAGCAGGCGATCATCCTCAATCGGGTCATAGACATCTTCCAGGACGACTCGCCCGACGATACGATCGGAGAGTGATTCGATGACCTCCTCGCCATCTTTGAGCGCAGTGGCATTGATCCCAAGAATCGTACCGCAATCATTCTCGGTGATGATGACATCCTGGGCAACGTCGACGAGACGCCGAGTCAGATAACCGGCATCCGCCGTCTTGAGCGCCGTATCCGCCAGACCCTTACGCGCACCGTGAGTACTGATGAAATACTCCTGCACGGTCAGACCTTCGCGGAAATTCGCGATAATCGGTGATTCGATGATTTCACCGATCTGCCCGGTAATCCGCTTCTGCGGCTTGGCCATCAGACCACGCATACCGGCCAACTGACGAATCTGCTCCTTGGAAGAACGCGCACCGGAGTCAGCCATCATGAAGACCGGATTGAAACCACCACGGTCGGTGGCCATGCCCCTGAACATGACTTCGGCCACTTCCGACGTCGTCCGCGTCCAGGTATCGATAACTTTGTTGTAACGTTCACCATTCGTGATCAGACCGTTTTCATAGGCTTGTTGAATATCGCCGACCTCTTTGCGGGCCTCTTCCACCATCTTGGCCTTTTCCGGCGGAATCTTCAGATCATCGATGCCGACTGTGACACCCGCAAGTGTCGCATACTCGAAACCGATATTCTTGAGCTGATCAAGGAACTCTGCAGTCCGCACGCCGCCCAATCTGGCATGGGTATCGGAAACCAACTGCTCGAGATTCTTCTTGTCGGCGGTTTCATTGAAGAAACGCATCTCTTCCGGGAATATCTCATGGAAGAGCACTCGGCCAACCGTGGTCTGCATCCGCTCGCCCTCGAACTCGACCTTCACCAGCGCATGCAAATCAACCTGGCCCACCGCATAGGCATAGAGGACCTCATCGAGAT
>JBDRQZ010000494.1:0-3003 GCA_043826025.1 bacterium
CTGCGTCATAACGCGACATCGCATACTCATACTGCGAGCGAGCATCGGGCAAGAGCGTGCTGTTCCGTGCCGCGCAGCTTGCCAAGATGATTCCCACACCCGCCAACATCACCAAACAACTAATGTTCACCCACTTCGAGTTCATTTGTCCTACCTTGAAGCAAAGAAAAGATAAACCAGCGTGCCCGTGATCCCGACCACCAGAGTCGGCTCCACGACACGTTGAAACAATGAGGCCGGCATCTCCGGCGCATATAAACCATCACCCTCGCGGGCAGCCTTTGCCTGATCGAAACTGAGACTATCAACCAAAACCAGTCTGTCGACGCGCGCCGTCTGCCGCAAAAGTCCGTCGCCTTCGGTAAGCATCGCAGCACCGTTAACTTCAAAGATCCGCTCTACCCGACCCTGCCGAAACAATCCCTGACCGAAGGCCTGATAACGCAATTTAGGCAGTGTCGACGACTCGCTTTGAAGAATGCCCAGCCATAGTCTGTCCGTGCCGATTTGCTCGCCAAGGAACAAGCTAACCCCGCGTGCTTGCAGCTTCTCGACAAGATACTGCTGCAATAGCGATGTGGAATCAGATTTGTGCGTCCAAATTGTATCATCCGGCGTCACCTGTAGTTTCCCCAGCAACGAGTCGGCCAGGAGTGACAGCGCCTTCTCGCAGAACTGCATGTTGTTAAGCGGCTCGTCGGCCAGCACAGCGCTCGCCCCGACCAACATGAAGAACGTCAAGCAGGCAGTTCTAAACATCCGGGTATTTTTCACGCAAATCCTGATACACTTCCATCACCCGCGCCAGATAACGCGTCGGCAATTCCCGTTGCGTCAACAAGCGGCGGCGGGTTTCTGTCTCGCCCAGATTATAGGCGATAATCGCCTTCTTAACATCACCAAACTTCATGATCAATTCGAATAGATACAAGCTGCCGAGTTGCACATTGTAGTCCGGCTCGAACAATGACAGCTCTCCCTTCCAGTTCAGGCCGCGCCGCGTCGCCAGATCAGAGCCAACCGAAGGTTTCATCTGCATCAACCCCTCCGCGCCCATATAGGAGCGCTGCCCTTTCTTCATCGAGCTTTCCGAGAGAATGATCGCCAGGAGCAAACGCGGATCATAGCCATAGCGCTCGCTTTCATCATAGATGACCTCGGTCAGCTTGCCCACCTCGGTATCGCTGAACCCAACTTGAAAATCTTCGATGATCTTCAGTATCTGCAGTTTCTCTTCAAGCTCGACTATCCGCCGTTGCTGGAACGCGATGGTCCGCTCCTGCTGGTAGTATTCATACACGAAATAAACCAGTATTCCCGACTGCACCAAATAGATCGCAAAGAACATGATCGCCAGCGGTCTGGAGAAGATGATTCCGATTTTCTTGTGGAAACCTATGTCGCTTAGCATGGCTCACCCTCGGCTACAAGTTCACCAATGAAACCAACGGGGGTCGTGTCTATGATGCGGACTTTGGTAAAATTCCGATAGTCTCTCGCAGGAGTCTTCACTTCGACACGGAAGTCGATCTCCGGTGCATCGGCGAAGATTCTGCCAATCAAAACGCCGCGCTCCCGATCATATTCCTCCGGCAGCAGCGGCAGGACCTTGCCGACCAGCGAGCGGTTGAGGCGCTCCGCATGCTGACTGATCAGGTTCTCCAACTGCTCCTGCCGAACTGCGACACGCTGCTGAGCTGGACGGCGACCCAGGGCAAAGGCTTCAGTACCTTCTTCACGGCTGTAAGCGAACACGCCGCCACGACTGATCTGATGCTGATCGACAAACTCCAGCAAGCGCTCGAAGTCGGCATTGGTCTCGCCGGGAAAACCGACAATAAACGAGCTGCGCCAAACCAACCGTGGCAAATGTTTGTGCAAGCGCGCCACCAACTTCTCAAGGTAGGCCAGATCGTAACCGCGCTTCATCGCCCGCAGCAGTTTGTCGCTGGCATGCTGAATCGGAATCTCGAGATAGCCGCAGAATTTCTGCGAACCTGCCAGCCACTCCAGCAGTTCATCGCTCAGCCAGCGCGGATGCAGATAGTAGAGCCGCAGCCAGAAATCGCCCGGCAATGACTCAAGCGCCTCCAGCAATTCCAGTGGCGAGGAGTTAAGATCAAAACCCCAGCGGCCGACATCCTGCGCGATCAGATTCAATTCCAGCGCGCCTGCTTCCAGGTAACGTCGCGCGTCTGCGACGACCGCCTCCAGTCGCCGCGAACGATAGCGCCCCCGAATCAAGGGAATCGCACAATAGCTGCAGCCGGAATCGCAACCATCGGCGATCTTCAAATAAGCGTAGCTTCGCTTCTCGCTGCTGCTCGGCAACGCGAATTCGCGGTATGAAGTCGCGGGTGGTGCAACAAGCGCCACATCCTGCTCCAGCAATTCCGTGATGCGATCATATTGATCCAGCCCCAGGACAGCGTCGATTTCGGGAATCTGCTTCACCAAATCATCGACATAGCGCTGTGCCAGACAGCCGGTGACCACCAGGCGCTTCGGACGTCCATTGTTGTTTTTGGCCGCGGCCAGCTCCAGAATCGCCTCGATCGATTCTTCCTTGGCGGAGGCGATAAACCCGCAGGTGTTGATCACCATGCAGTCTGCCGCCTCAGGTGTCGCGACCAACTGCGCGCCGCTGCGCTGCAGGTAGCCAACCATCGTCTCACCATCGACCTGATTCTTGGGGCAACCGAGCGAGCGGAAAAAGACTTTCACAGACTTTTTCAGGGGAGCCGCACCTCCTCCACTCCCTTAGGGGTTTGGAAGCGGAATCTTTCAGCGAGGATCGGAGCTCCCAGCTTGAGTTTGCGAAATCTGATGGTTACGAGATTGTCGTTGATGTCGGTATACGTGACCTGCGCCACCTCGTAGGTTTCGTGATCGAGGTAGAGTTCCATGTCCTGCACGAATTGCTCATCATCGAGCGCGGCCAGCGTCAAGCGATAGCAGAGTTGCTTGCCCAGCTCCATCACCGTATCGGCAGCGACCCGGTAA
>JBDRQZ010000495.1:0-6580 GCA_043826025.1 bacterium
GGATGATGATGAGGAGTTAATCAAACCGGTCGGTATTTATAGGAATAAGGCGAGAAATATCATCGCCCTGGCGCAGATCCTGCAATCTAAGTTTAACTCCCGCATTCCGAATTCAATCGAAGAATTGCAGCAGCTTCCCGGCATCGGTCGCAAGAGCGCCAATGTGATCAAGGGCGAACTCTACGGTGATCCGCAGGGAATCGCGGTGGATACCCATGTCACCCGACTTTCATTTCGGTTAGGCTTGACCAAGCACAATGACCCGCGCCGCATTGAGCAGGATCTCATGACGCTTTTTTCCAGCGAACACTGGGTGATAATCTCGCACCTGTTGATCCATCATGGCCGAGCTGTCTGCAACGCGCGCTCACCACAATGCGAGGCATGTATGCTCTCGGAAATCTGTCCCAAGAGTGGAGTAGGGCAGACTCAGGCGAAATCAGTTTCGGCGAAGACTTCAGCTTCAAAGAGATAGATCTTCGTCTCGGGCTGCTGCCAGGTGTGTCCCGGTAAGCAGGCTTTGTAGCAGGTGTGCTTAAGGAAGGTCTCACGATCCCAGCCCTGATCGGTTGCCACCTGCGGCAGCAACAGCCCGCGACGGCCGACAGCTTCAATCATCAGGCCATGCCTGCCAACTTCGACGTCATCGGGACCGACCGCCAGCACCATTGGCGTGAGTACCGATATCTCCAACGTGATTGAAGGGTACTCCTGCAGCAGCAGCGGATGAAAACGTGGATCGGCAAAGGCGGCTGAGACGGCACACTCTTGAACCGTCTGAAACAGCGGTTGAAAAGCTTCGGTGTAGCCGATGCAGCCGCGCAACTCGCCGTCACTGTGCAGTGTGACGAAGGCTGCGCCATTGTCACGCAGGCGCTCCGAGTCAGGTTCAAACTTCGGCGCCGACTTGCCGTGAAGTCGCGCCTCAATCGTTCTTCGCGCCAACTGGAGCATCGCGCGCTTCTCTGTGTCTGTCAAGTATCCCATGCTGGATTACCTGTTCGAAGGATAATTGATTGTCGGTGGTAGCGTCAACAAGAACCGGAGGTGTCGGTCGGCGAATGAGCTTTTGCCGGCGAGAAACTTGTTGCGCTCAGGCGCGAATTTGTATAATCAAATGCTGTGTTGTGCAGCGACACGGTAACGCGGGAGTAACTCAGTTGGTAGAGTCACAGCCTTCCAAGCTGTTGGTCGCGGGTTCGATCCCCGTCTCCCGCTTTAGCAATTTGCGGACCGCTGGCAGTTGTATTCGCTAAAGTATTTTCGCGTTTTGCCGATAGACGATGAGCATAGTTGTGTCCGAGGAGATCTTATCCGTTGTGGCACAATGTTTTAGGTCGGCAGGCAAAGAGCGGACTGGTTCAGAGAGAGAAAAGCGCGCCGCGAGCGCCAAAAAAACCCTTGACAGAGGTGCCGGGCGGACTATTTTGCCCGTCTGTGTTTTAAAAGGGGTGAAGTATCTCCCTGCCGTTCTTTGATCTGGCGGGGTTTCAAATTGTTATGGCTTTAGCGACGATGCCCACGTAGCTCAGTCGGTAGAGCACATCCTTGGTAAGGATGAGGTCACCAGTTCGATTCTGGTCGTGGGCTGGATTTTTTTAGTAGAGTTGAGTGACGAGGAGCTAACCCGTTAAACGGAAGTATCGGAGATGGCGAAGGAAAAGTTTTCACGGACAAAGCCTCATGTTAATGTTGGCACGATTGGTCATGTGGACCATGGCAAGACGACGTTGACGGCGGCGATGACGATGATATTGAATCGTAAGGGTGGTGCGGCGATCCGCTCCTTCGATTCGATTGACAATGCTCCGGAGGAGCGGGAGCGAGGGATCACGATTGCGACGGCGCACGTGGAGTATGAGTCGGCGAATCGTCACTATGCGCATGTCGACTGTCCGGGTCATGCGGATTATGTGAAGAACATGATCACGGGCGCGGCGCAGATGGATGGCGCGATCCTGGTGGTGAGTGCGGCGGATGGTCCGATGCCACAGACGCGGGAGCATATTTTGTTGGCGCGTCAGGTAGGGGTGCCGTTCATCGTGGTCTACATGAACAAGGTTGACCAGGTTGATGACCCGGAGTTATTGGACCTGGTGGAGCTTGAGGTTCGCGACTTGCTGAGCAAGTATGATTTCCCCGGGGACGAGATCCCGGTGATTCGGGGCAGCGCTTTGGAGGCGATGACCAAGGGTTCGGATCCGAGTATCCCGTATGAGGACCCGGCTTTCAAGTCGGTGCATGAGTTGATTGAGGCGTTGGACACCTACATTCCGATTCCTCAGCGCGATATTGAGAAGCCGTTTTTGATGCCGGTGGAGGATGTGTTTTCGATCACTGGTCGTGGCACGGTGGCGACGGGTCGTGTGGAGCGGGGTACGGTGAAGGTTGGCGAGTCGGTGGAGCGAGTCGGGATGCGGGAGACGAAGAGTGTGGTGGTGACGGGGGTTGAGATGTTCCGCAAGCTTTTGGACCGCGCCGAGGCCGGTGACAACATTGGTTTGTTGCTGCGTGGTATGGACAAGGATGAGATCGAGCGGGGGATGGTGCTGGCGAAGCCGAAGTCGATTTTGCCGCACACGAAGTTCAAGGCTGAGGTTTATATTTTGTCGAAGGAAGAGGGTGGTCGTCACACGCCGTTTTTCAAGGGCTATCGGCCGCAGTTTTATTTTCGGACGACGGATGTGACGGGCTCGGTGACGTTGCCGGAGAATGTGGAGATGGTGATGCCGGGCGACAACATTTCGATGGATGTGGAGTTGATCACGCCGATCGCGATGGAGAAGGAACTTCGCTTCGCGATTCGTGAGGGTGGTCGTACCGTAGGTGCCGGCGTCATCGCCGACATCGTCGAGTAGTAATGCCGATGGTAACTGAAGGACAGAAAATCAGGATACGCTTGAAAGCGTTCGATCACCACGCACTCGATCGCTCTACGAAAGAGATCGCGCGGACGGTGTTGCGTACCGGCGCCCGCATCGCGGGACCGATACCCTTGCCGACTAAGCGGACTCTGTACACGGTTCTGCGTTCACCGCATGTCGACAAGAAGTCGCGCGAACAATTCGAGACCAGAATCCACAAACGGCTGATCGACATTTATGAGTCGACGCCGCAGACCGTGGATGCCCTGATGAAGCTCGATTTGCCGGCCGGTGTCGATGTGGAGATTAAAGTTTAGCGAGGCCGATGATGAATGCGGTTTTGGGCAAGAAACTGGGAATGACGCGCATCTTCGCGAGCGATGGCAGCGCGGTGCCGGTAACGGTGTTGTCTGCCGGACCGAATGTGATAGTCCAGGTCAAGACTGTGGCGAAAGAGGGCTATAATGCGGTCCAGGTGGGTTTCGAACAGCGTCCGGAACGGACTGCCAGGAAGCCGCTTCTGGGGCATATCCGGCGCGCCAAGATTGCGCCGCCGCGTCGTCTCGGCGAAGTGCGGGTTGAGAGTACTGACGGCTTTGAGCCGGGACAGGTAATCGGTGCCGATCTTTTCAAAGTCGGCGATCTGGTAGATATCTCCGGCATCAGCAAGGGCCTCGGCTTTCAAGGTGGCGTCCGTCGTCATGGTTTTAGTGGCGGTTCGAAGACCCATGGTCAGTCTGATCGCTGGCGGGCGCCCGGTTCGCTGGGACAATCCTCTTACCCGTCGCGGGTCTTCAAAGGACTGCGGATGGCGGGACACATGGGCAATGAGAAGACCACAGTGCGCAATCTGCGGGTCGAAATTGTCGACGCCGAGAAGAATATAATCGCTGTGCGCGGCGCGGTGCCGGGCAAGCGTAACAGTTACGTCAAGATTAAGAAGAGATGAGCTTTAGCGATGGCAACGGCTAAGATATTTTCCAGCACAGGCGAGCAGACCGGCGAACAGCAGCTTTCCGAGAAGCTGTTCGGTGCGCCGGCCAAGCCCTTTCGCCTGCACCAGTATGTCAAGGCATACCTGGCCAACCAGCGACAGGGCACGCATTCGACGTTGACCCGTGCCGAAGTGGCGGGCGGCGGCGTGAAGCCCTGGCGACAGAAGGGTACCGGTCGCGCGCGGGTCGGGACGATTCGTTCGCCTATCTGGGAGGGCGGCGGTGTCGCTTTCGGCCCCAAACCGCGTGACTATCGAAAGCGGGTCCCCAAGAAAATGAAGCGTCAGGCGTTGGCGGCGGCCTTCACTTTGAAGGCGAAAGAAAATCGGTTGTTGGTTATCGAGGAACCGCAGCTTGAGAAGCCGCAGACGAAGGCGATTGCTGAGATGCTCGCGGCGTTGAAACTGACCGGCAAGAAGGTTCTGCTGCTTCATGAAGGCAAAGACTCTCATTTGCCGCTGTCGTGCCGCAACATTCCGGGGGTCACTTATCGTCGCGCAGCGCTGGCCAATACCTATGAGTTGCTGCTGGCCGACTATCTGCTGGTGACCCCGGCCGGCCTGAAAGAATGTGAGGAGGTGTTCGCCAAATGAAGGATCCCCGTAAGATTCTGAGAACCCTCCTGATTAGTGAGAAGTCGGTGGAGCAGCGAGAGAAGAGCGGCTCCTATGTCTTTGAGGTTGCGTCCGACGCCAACAAGATCGATATCAAGCGTGCAGTCGAGACGCTCTACAAAGTAGATGTAACAAAGGTCACGACCCTGAATAACCGGGGTAAGGAGCGACGTCTGGGTCGCTATACACCGGGTCGTACGGCAAACTGGAAGAAGGCGATCGTCAAGTTAGCGCCGCAGCAGACCATTGCCGATTTCGAGAGTCTGTAGAATGCGGGCCACGAGCTGGTTAGAGGTGAATTGAACAATGGCATTGAAAAGCTACAAACCGTACACCCCGACAATGCGGTTCCGCACGGTCTCCACGTTTGAGGAGATCACAACCGACAAGCCGGAGCGATCACTAATGGAGCCGTTGTCCAAGAGTGGCGGGCGCAACAATCTTGGTCGGGTGACGGCATTCTGTCGCGGCGGGGGGCACAAGCGAGCCTATCGGCGCATCGATTTCAAGCGGAACAAGCATGACATCCCGGCGCGGGTCGCGACGATCGAGTACGATCCGAATCGTTCGGCGCGGATTGCGCTGCTGCACTACGCGGATGGCGAGAAGCGCTATATCATTGCGCCCGATGGTCTGAAAGTTGATACGACGGTGATGTCGGGCGATAAAGCTGAAATCAAGCCGGGTAATGCGATGCCGCTGGCGCGCGTGCCGTTAGGTAGTTTCGTACACAACATCGAGTTGAGGCCGGGCAAGGGTGGGCAGATCGCCCGCAGCGCCGGCACCTATGTCCAGTTGGCTGCGAAAGAGGGCGATTTTGCCCTACTCAAGCTGCCTTCCGGTGAGGTGCGGCGCGTGAAGCTGAATTGCTTCGCCACCCTGGGTCAGGTCGGCAATCTCGACCATGAGGCGATTGTGCTGGGCAAGGCGGGCAGGAGTCGCTGGCTGGGACGTCGTCCCAGTGTGCGCGGCGTCGTCATGAATCCCGTCGATCACCCCATGGGTGGTGGTGAAGGGCGCTCCTCAGGCGGTCGCCATCCCTGTTCCCCCTGGGGACTGAAAGCCAAGGGTAAACGTACCCGGCGTAGACGCAAACAATCCGACAAGTACATTGTCAAGCGGAGATACCAGTAAGGTGGTGGAGGCTTAAATGGCCAGATCGATCAAAAAAGGCCCATATATTGATCCGAACTTGATGCGCAAAATCGAGGTGCTGAATAGCAGTGGCGAGAAGAAAGTGATCAAGACCTGGGCGCGGCGTTCAACGATACCGCCGGAGTTTGTCGGCCATACCTTCGCGATCCATAATGGCAACAAGTTCATTCCGGTGTACATTACCGAGAATATGGTTGGTCACAAATTGGGTGAGTTCGCGCCGACCCGTATCTTCCGCGGCCATGCCGGCCAGAAGGTCTCCGAGCGGTCGTCGCGGGTCAAATAGCGAGGTGATGAAGCGATGCTAATGGAAGCCAAGGCGAAGGTCAAGTATCTGAGAATGTCGCCTCGCAAGGTGCGCCTGGTGGCCGACTTGATTCGTGGTAAGCAGGTGGATCAGGCAATCGCGGTGCTCCGCGCGGTACGCAAGCGGGCGGCGGATCCGGTGCGCAAAGTAGTGCGCTCCGCGGCCGCCAATGCCATCAGTGAGGCCGGGTCGGCGCGGCTGCATGCTTCCGACCTCACGGTCACCAGAATCATTGTCGATGGCGGCCCCAGCTATCGGCGCTTTCGCGCCGGTCCGATGGGTCGGGCGAATCGTTATAAACACCGCACTTGTCATATCAGTGTAGTGGTCCAGGGTGAGGCGCGGGAAGAGCGTTCCCGGCGACGGGCGTCATAAGGTATAGCAGAATAGTGCTGCGAAGATAAGAGGAGTAGTCTTGGGTCAAAAAACCAATCCGATCGGCTTGCGACTAGGGATCACGCGGAGCTGGAGTTCCAAGTGGTTTGCGACGAGGGATTTCGCGAAACTGCTGCAGGAGGATATCCGGTTGCGACGCTATATCAATCAGCGTCTGCAAAACGCCGGGATCGCTAATGTGGAGATCCTGCGCGCACCCAAGAAGGTGACGATCGATATTCATACTTCACGTCCCGGTATCGTCATCGG
>JBDRQZ010000496.1:0-2416 GCA_043826025.1 bacterium
ATAGCTCCTCCGGAAGATGTCATGTTACTGGTTATCGGCTGCTCACACCGATTCTCTGTCCTCCTTGCGACAACACCGGCCCGGCGGTGTTTGTTCCGTGTGAGACTTGCAGTTATCTGGCGAGAGCAGTACGGCGAGTACACCCGGGGTCTGCTGCTCTCCTAATAGAATACGGCATAACTGGCCATTGTCAATAAGCAACTGCGACGGCCGGCGACTTTGTCCCGGCGCGCCGATTATCGGCGAACCTTAATGGTCGCCAAGACGTAAAAGTGTTAACATAGACCGTTTCAGTCTTGGAGGCCAGAATGTCATCAGGAAGCTCAACACTACCGCGTGCCAACGAGATCACGGACCTGCGACTCAACGAGGAATGCTGGCACGCACTCCGGGAAATCGGCCTGATTCTGGAGAGCGCTCGCCTGCTAAAGCTGATTCTGGGAGTGGCTCCGGCAGCCCGGGTGCTGTTTGCCGCTCCGCCCGCCAGGGAAATAACGATTCATAGCGCCGATTGGCAGAGACTGGCCAAGGCAGTCCGGAGCGTCGACCGCCTCGCGGCAGCCCGCTGCCTTGATCTTGCCGCCCGGCAATACGCCACGCACTCGCGCGACCATGGATTGCGCGATTTCTGGGAGAATGTCGTCAATATCTTCCAGCGCAGTCTCGCCGGTCGCTAGTCAGGACTGCCCGAGAATTCCAAAAAGAAAGGGACCCGCAAGCGGGTCCCTTCCTCTTTTGCTTTGTCAGACTTTTCTCTAATAGGCGCAAGGCGCCGGTCCGCCGCCGAAAATCCAGTCGACCAACCGCACGACATCAGCGATATCGGTGCGATGGTTGCAATCGGCATCGCCGACAAAGGCCAGCGGCACCGGTGCCGGTCCGCCGCTGAAAATGTAATCGACGATATACACCACGTCGGTGATGTTGACGATGCCGTCGCCATTGGCATCACCCAGAGTATAGACCCAGAGCACCACCGGCAAGGTGACCGGCGAGTTCGGCGCTGCCGCACTGGTAAAGACAGCCTCTGCGGTCTGACGACCTAACGGTTGGCCCACGGCATCGGCCCGCAACGTGTCAGCCGAGAGTGTCGTGCCGCTGCCGGGGACCGCTACCAGCCAGGGGGCGTCGGTGGCCACGCTCCAGTCGAGACAGCCGCCGCCATCGGCATAGACCGTCACCACCTGTTTAGCGGTACCGACCAGAGTCCAGCGGAAGACGAAGACCAGCGAATCTCTGGAGAGTTTCAGGTCCGCCGAGGGTGGTGAGGGAACGATGGTCAAAGTTACGGCAATCTTCTCGGGCGGCCCAAGCGTGACCTCCGAACTCACCGTGATCGTGTCCAGATAAGTGCCGGGCTGAAATCCGCTATCATCGACCGTCACCGTGACTACCGAATTGCCGGGCCCCGCAGTCGGGGTGAGCGAAAGCCAGTCGGCATTATGGGTCGCTTTCCAGTTCAGGTTCGTGGAGTTGCTCTTGGTAATCGTGAAGCTCTGCGATGGCACCCCGGGATAGACGCCGCACTCAACACTACTGAAGTTGAGCGCATGCGGGCTGACAGTCATTGTCTGCGGATTCTCCGCTTTCCAGAAAGTTACTGGCACCATCACCGGTGAGTTGGTCGCATTCGTCGAAGTGATCGTAATATCGGCGAAATGCTGCCCGAAGAAGACCGAGGAGCCGTCAAAAGATACGGTCACCGGCGTCGGCGCGCCCTGCACCGTCGAACCGGTGTCGACACTGAGCGTCAGCCAACTCGCCGACTCACTCAAGGTCCAGTTCATGACACCGCCGCCATTATTGCTGACATACAGCGTGCGATCATAGGGATCGACGGTCTCGGAGCCAACCGCATATATCGAGTCGGGAATCGGATCGATAACCGGAAACGCCGAGAAGACCTCGAACACAACCTTGGCCGTTTGCGGATTGTTGCTCGCGGTCGGGTCGCTGATCACAACCGACGTTGTGTAAACCCCCGGCCCCAACGCTGTGTTGTCGACGGTCAGAGTCACCGACGAGGGGGCCGTACCGGCATAGGCCGAGAGCGCCAGCCAGCCGGCATTCTCGACCGCGGTCCAGTTGAGCGTGCCCAAACCGGTGTTCTCAATCATCATTACCTGCGGGTCGGGATTTGCCGAATCCTGCAGCACCTGGAAGTAGAAGCTGTCCGGGCTCAGGGAGATTGTCGGTGGCGGGATTGTCAGATTAAGCGTGACCTCCACATATTGCGGGCTGTTGGTCGCAGCCGCCGCGCTAATCTCAATCGTCTCGTTGTAAGTACCGGCGCTCAGCCCGGTAATATTAGCCGCCAGAGCCACTACGGAGGGCGCGGTGCCTGAACTCGGATTCACCAACAACCAGGGCTCGGTCCAGTCCGCCTGCCAATCGAGATCCTGCCCGCCGGCGTTCG
>JBDRQZ010000497.1:0-8448 GCA_043826025.1 bacterium
CTCCTTGCTAAGTCCCCGCTTTGACAATAAGAAGAGTTTCTCTTGGTCAGCAGCGCTCCGTCCGTTAAGCTGAAGAAAATCAAAATCCAACACCAATTCATGGGTGACAGGCCTCTCGAAAAGCAGTTTGTGGAGTTGCCAGACTATACCATTGGTGCAAACGACCCATTGGACACCATGTTTTGTCCCGTAGTCTACTGCTTGTCATATGTGGGAGTCTCTGAGCTCCAAGCCTATTGACTTCACCTCAATTAGATACTGCACTGTACCGTCTATCTTGACAGCGAGATCGCAGTATGTGCCGCGTATCGCGTACTCGCTCGTTATCTCAGTGTACTTGTCAAAGCCAAAGACCTCGGCCAACATGTCTTGGATAATAGACACAGTATCGGCTTCATTGACATCACGATCACGAGCGACGCCGAGAATCTTCTGGAATTTTGGTACGGCAGACCGATAGCGATCGGCAACTTTCTTAGGAATCGCAGACATTGGGACCTCCCCATCTCATAACAATAATTGCAGTAGTGCCCATGGTCGACCTTGACTTGACCAAGCCGCGCCCGCTAGCAGGGCTCAAGTTGGACTAATCTCTTTCGTTTTACAGGAAGCTAATGTAACTCCCGCGACACGAAATCGCAAGCCATCTGTAACGTCGCATACGAGCAATAATCGCTCTTTCGGCGGATATGAAATCGTGGCCCGGGGCTCTGAGTCAGAGGACTGATCCAGCCAGCCCAAGTGCAAGGGTGCAGCCGTGAGATTCACTTGGCTGACCTGGAAACCCGGACCGCAGACGGTCCGGGCCACACAATTCTCTCGCCTGCGGCGAGATGTCAGGAGCACCCTCGATCTGGTGGAGGGGGGACCAAGGCTCCCTGACCTACGATTAACATGCGGCAGATCCCGTGTCGAGCACGGGACAAGCGTGGGCATCTGCCGTGCACAAGAATTGCCTACCCCCTCGCTTTGATGTACTTCTGGATCGCAGCCCATTGCGCGGGGGCGTCAAGGCCGATCTCCTGCATCACCATCGACGCCGGGCCGCTGCCGGGGTAGATGCCTTTCTGGAAGGCATACATCGAATGCGCGCGGCCAAACTCGCTGACAATCCAGCGATACATCGTCGGCATCGTGAAATCGGAAATCCCCATCGCGTCGATTTTCAGCGACGGCGGCAGAATCTCTTCCTGACGTTTGCGCGGCAGGAGGTCGAACAGCTCCGGACTGGAGACATAGAAGACGTTGATGTTCAGGCCTTCCTGATCGATCTTGGGCAGCACCTTGGGAATGAAGTCATTCATCACCGCCGAGCCGGAGAGAATAACCGACCCCTGCATCTTGCCCTTCTTTAAGTCGGCCCGCCGAATCGCATAGACACCCTCAATCGCCGCAGTGATCGGCGGCAGTTTGTACTGCTCGCGGTCGAAGATAGTCTCATTGGGTCGGGTGACAAAGGGCGCGAGCAGCGCCGGCCGGGCCTTCAGCGCGGCGACTGTCATCGGCCAGAGCTCCTGTGGGTCCCAGGGCACCAGGGTGATCGCTTTGCCTTTAGGGAAGTTTTCTTGCAAGAGTTGCAGCGCCTGCGGGTCGGCATGGGTAGGGCCATCCTCGCCGGTCTTGAGTCCGGCATGGCCGCAGACCATGATGAAAGTCTGATGCGGGGCGCCACAGAAATCGTGCCGCGCCTGCTGGCTGATACAGTGCAGCCGGGCCGCGATATGCTCGAGCGCCGCGATGAATGCCGCATAGGAGGCGCTGACGCCGATATTGTGGCCATAGGATGAGATGCCGGTCATGAACGCGCCCATCGCATCCTCGCAGATACCACCACAAGCAACCATGCGCGCGTGATCATTGCTGATCGCGTTGTAGAAGCCTTTGGGAAAGTCGGCGTTGGTTTTGTCGATTGAGGTCGAGCCGTAAAGGTCGGCGGCACCGGCGACAAACGCGCCATTGGTCTTCTTGTTGAGATAACCGAGCGTTTTGCCCAGCTCGGCGCGCAGCGTGCTGCTCTTGCCGGCTTCCAGTTTCAGTTCGGCGGGAACCTCTCCGGCTTTGATGTCGTCGGTATAGAGCGCATCCAGATTGGGCGCATCGGCGCGCGGCTTGCGACCCAGCTTGTCGAGCCGACTCTTGCTTTCGGCGATTCGGCCGGCGACATAGTCGGCGATGCGGCGGTCGCTCTCGGCCACCTGACGTAACACCAGCAGGCAGTCATAGTAGTTTTGTTCGCTGGCGTCGGGAGATTTGTCCTCACCGATATGTGGGAACTGCACCCCGAAAGCATCCTCAAACTCCTTGAGTGACTCATAGAATTCGGGCGAGCAGAACTTGTGTCCGCCACCATGCGACTTGGAGCCCTCGATGCCATACCTCCAACCTTTGACTGTGCGATAAACAATCGCGGTCGGCTGGTCGTTGAAGCCCTGTTTGGCCAGCATCTGCGCGCGGATCACCTGCTCATAGTTGAAACCATCGGGCACATAAATCACGTTCCAGTCATGCAGATAGAAAAGCTCGACCGGATCCCACTGCACATAGTCGCCCGGTGTGTCGCCGTCACGGCAGACCCTGTCTGAGTCAATCGAGGCCTGGTTCCAGTCGAGATGCATGATCAGGTTCTTCAGTTGCGCACTGGCGGCGATCGCCAGCGCCTCAGCACCGCGACCTGCGGTTAAGCCACCCTCACCCTCGATCACATGCACCTTGGGGCCGTCGACGCCGTAGCGGTCGATAGCGCCAAACGCCAAACCAAAAGATGAGGGAATCCCGACACCTGAGGCGCCGGTTGCCAGCTTGAGGAATGGTGTCAGCGGCGTGGGGTGACCATCGCAGGGTTTGGCCTTGAATTTCTTGAACAGCGGCGTCGCCTGCGTGGGGTTGCGACGGAAGCCGAGCATATCCTCGAGACGCAGCCGGTAGTTGTCGCTGGCCAGCAGTTCGGGTTTGGCGATCCGCACCATCTCATCACGCGTCGCCCACATGCCATAAAGTCCGAGTGCTTTGTGGCCGGCAGCATAGCTGATCAGATCGCTTTCCGGTCGTTCCGGATTGCTGAAATCATAGTCCATGATCTCGACCAGCACCGAGGAGACAATGTGCCCCGATGAGACACTGCCGCCGGGATGGCCGGAGGTCGGCACGAAGTTGAACATCAACGCACAGAGGGTGCGGTACCAGAGGTCGAATTTCTCCATGGTGTCGACTACGGACTTGTCGACAGCGGTGGGTTGATCGGGATGATCGGTGATGTCGAGGTAGATGCCTCTTCTATGTCCGAACTCAAGTTTCTTACCGGTAATAGCGCTCATTTGCCGTAATCCTCCAGGAATGCAAAGTTCTCATTGCATGGAAAGTACAAATCCGACGGCGCTAGTCAAGTGACATTGCGACAGATTTCACAAGGAGAACCGGAAATGCAGAAAGCCGTGGTTTTCCTGGGTTTTGCGAGACTCTGAAGCCCACCTCAGCGGCATGCGGAGGCGCGTCTCCTTGAATTCGGGAGTGTCGATGACCATGGTCCTCGACGCGCGATTTAGAATTATGTATACTGCGCGGAGAGGAGATGAAAAAAGCCTACCCAATTTGTCTGGCTCTGCTCTCGGCGGCCCTGTTTGGCGCCCTGACCCCGGCTAGCAAAGTGCTTCTGACCGGGCTGACAGCTTTCCAACTGGCGGGTTTGCTCTATCTGGGCGGGGCGATAGGAGTAATGCCGGCACTGTTTCGCGGCCGGCGGTCCCGCGCGCTCACGCGAATCGACCGCAAAAATGCGCTGCGTTTGGGTGGTGCGATCCTGTTCGGCGGGATTGTTGGACCTGTTTTGCTGCTCGCGGGACTGCGATTGGCATCGGCAGCGTCAGTCTCGCTCTGGCTCAATCTCGAACTCGCAGCGACGGCGCTGCTGGGGTACTTCGTGTTCCGGGAACATCTGGGCCTGTCGAGCTGGCTGGCAGTTGTGAGTGTGATGGTGGCCGGATCGCTGCTGTCGATTGGCGAAGGTCCGGCCGGCATTGCTGCGGGTTTGTTAGTTGCCGCGGCCTGCCTCTGCTGGGGTATGGACAACCACCTAAGTGCCCTGATTGACGGGCTTACGCCGGCCGAGAGCACTTTCTACAAGTCCTGCATTGCCGGGACGGTTAATCTCGCAATTGGCTTGGCGATGACACCACTCGAAGCGACTCTGACGACCGGCGGAATCGCTCTGCTGGTGGGGGCGCTCGCGGTCGGCACCAGCATTACCCTCGATATCGCAGCCGCTCAGATGATCGGGGCGACCAGGGGGCAGCTCTTCTTCGCCACCGCTCCCTTTTTCGGAGTGCTTGGTTCGGCGCTGTTTCTCGGAGAAAGCCTCACTCTTTGGCATGGACTGGCTACGGTCCTCATCGCTATGGCATTGTTTCTGCTGACTCGCGAGAAGCATCTTCATGCGCATGTCCACCAGTACCTGGAACATGAACACTTGCACCGACATGACGATCTGCATCATACGCATCCACATCACGGGATTCCGGCATCGACACGTCACAGCCACTATCATCGCCACGAGCCAACCGGACATTCGCACCCACATTGGCCCGACCTGCACCATCGACATCGCCACGACAACAGCGATTCAAAGACTGCGAAAGATTAGTCTACAAGCAAAAAGAAGCCCCGGGGTCGTTGGGAAATCCCGGGGCTTGTTAGCCAAAAGCTGATGAGCGGCTGCTTACTTCAGCAGCATCATCTTCTTGGTTTCTGTGAAGTCCTGCGCGGACAGCTTGTACAGGTAAACACCGGAAGCGACACGTTCACCAGTGTCGGTGTCGCCATACCACTTGACGGTATAGGTGCCCTTGGCCTGGAAGTCGCTGACCAGCGTCTTGATCTTCGTGCCCAGCACGTTGTAGATCGCCAGCTCAACCTGACCCGAACGACCGAGCGTGTACTCAATCGCGGTCTCCGGGTTGAACGGGTTCGGGTAGTTCTGACCAAGAGTGAACTGATCCGGAATGACGGCATCGTCACCGGCAGCCGTGCTGGTCAGATGGAACTTGTCGACCTTGATCCGGTCGCCATTGCTGGTCCAGGTCACAGTCTCCTGCGCCTCGACACCATCGACGAGCAGTCGAATCGTCTCACCCGTCGAACCGGCAACGCCCGCATAGAGGTCGACGCCATAGACCGGCATGAAGCCGTAGCGACCGGCATCCTGAACGACGAATTCACCGACCAGGACATCGCTCTCATTGACCGCCTGAATCACCGCACCGACCGGCAGCGTCTCGCCGTCGACAGTGACATTGGCGCCATAGAGGTTAATCCAGGTGTTGCTTACCGCCACCACCGGGATATCGCTCAGCTTGGTATAGGTGGCATCGGTCGGCTCGGAGACAAAGAAGATCGGCAGGGAGGGATAAATCAGGTCGAGCGCGGCATCGACTTTTAGCCAGTAGCCGAAAGTCGGCCCCATCTCGAGCAGGGTCGCCAGTTCCGGATGATTGGTATCGTAGGAAGTCGCACCGACACCGCCGGCATCAAAGCCGAGCGCCACGATCAGGTTACTCCAGATCGAGATCAGCGCGTCTTCGGTCAGCATCGGATCATTGGGCAGATAGCTGACCAGATTCCAGTTGTACTCCAACGGAATCGGCGTCATCGGATCGACGAACATTCCCTTCACACAGAACTCAGCCGGGGCGTTCATCCGCACCCAGAAGCCGTGGAAGTGGTCGGTCTCATGCAGTGTCGAGAACTCGACCAGATCGGGATCGTAGGTCAGACCTTCCGCCTCGAACCCGAGAATCACATCGACATCGGGCATGATCGACTGGAAGATCGAGTCAACATCGTCAAACTCGCTGTTGACATTCCAGGAGATCAGGTTCCAGCCGGCATACAGATCGAAGCAGAGTTCGATAATCGAGTGACCATCGAAACAGGTCTCGATCCGCTCGCCATTGCCGACCCAGATCAGCGGCGCGTTGAAAGGCTCGACCTCAAAGCCGTTGACTCTGAGAGTGATCACCTCGTTGGTGTCGCAGCCCTCATCTTCGGCAGTCCAGGGATCATCGGTGTAAACCGGCATAAAGCCGTAGCGGCCTTCCTCAGTCACGGTCCACTGACCGCAGAGGTGATCATCCATATCGAAAGCTTCGATCACCGTACCGAGCGGCAACAGCATATCGTCGAAGTAGGCCTCGGCGCAGTAAAGGTCGACCCACTCGAGTGTTGGGGTCACCTCACCGGCGTTCGCAGCCAACACAACGGTAATGTCGGTATTCGGGAAATCAGTTCCTTCGGTGCCGGGATAGTAGCCCTGCATATAGGCCCGGACCACATAGTCGTCGCCTTCAAGCGCAGAATTCACTCCATTCGACTTGCCGGCGGCGGGAACGAGATCGAAACAGAACTCGCCATTGGCATCGGCAGTAGTCGTCTGCAGCGGGGCATCCATTGACGGGAACTCCAGATAGAGCTCGACTTCCGCAAATGGAATCGGTACACCGCCTTCATCCTCGACCACACCGCAAAGCATCTGCGGTGAGTCGTCAATCACCACCGAGCCGGCCACAAACTGCGGATAGATTTCGGTACCGAGGCTGTCGTTGAAGATCAACTCAATTCCGGTGCCGGGATTGGTTTCAATAAACATCGAATCGATACCGACGACGGTACCGCCACTGGCGCCGCCATCGACAGTGAAGTGCAGATTAAACCAGCCACCGGAGCCGACCGGTACCTGCATTTCCCCGCCCGGAATTATAAAGAGGCCAGTACCGATAGTCTGGTCACCATTATCGATCACCGTCGTCTTGTTCGTGACATAATCGACCCGCGAACCGACAAAGGAAATCGAGTCGAGGTAGAGGATCGGGTTGTCCCACATCAAACCGATCGACATACCAGCCAACAACTCATTGTTGCGGACAGTCACCGGCACCGTCACCGGCAGGCCGGGATAGCCGACGACATTCTCAGCAACCCAGACGGTGTCGGCTGAGGCCAGTACATGCAGGTCGATTTGGATGAGCCCTGCCACTTTGGTGACTGGATTGACCGAAATCATGGCGGTGTGGTCTCCCACGCCGACACTGGTCGTGTTGAGCTCAATTGCCATCAAGTCGCCCGGGACGTCGCCAGCTTGAACCGAGCCGAAGTCGGGATTCGGAACCGCCCAGTCCTGATCCGAAGCGGAAACCCAATCGAGAACTCCACAGGCGGCTTCGTTCGTGATGTAGACTTCGACATCTTCGGCGTCTTCGCCCTCCTGAATCGTTATCTCAAAATAGGTTTGGCTCAGACCGACAACCGGTGCTTCGCTGCACGGCTCGACCACCAGGTAGATCACATGTTCGTGACCATTGTCTTTGGGAGGCGGTACCGGCGATCCAATGATCGAAATCGGATAAGTACCAGCCGGTGTGGTCTCATCGGTGGAACCGGAGAGATCGCTGTTGCCGGTCGGGTTGACGGGATTGACTGAGAAGCCGATGTTGACGCCGGTCGGCAAAGCTGACGTGGAGAGCGTGATCGGATCGGTCCAGCTGTTAATCGAGGTCACCGTCACCACGCCATTGAAGTTGGTCGGAATGCCTTCAGTAGCAAAGAAAGTATCAACATCGCTAGTGACCGAATAGTCAGGAATCAGTTGCTCTGAGAGAAGGACATCGAAGGTGCACTGGTCGGTGTTGCCGGCGGCATCGGTGGCCGTCACAATAACCAAAGTGCTGCTACCGACGGAGAAAAGGCTACCTGACGGCGGCACCGCCTCGACCGTGACGCCGGGGCAGTTGTCGGTTGCATCGATCGTAAACTCGACCGCCTGTTCAATGGTGCCTTCATCCACCTGGATATTGATATCACCCGGGCAAATCGCCACTGGGTCCTCGGTATCATTGACCGTCACGTCGAAGAAGCACTGGTCGGTCAGAGCCGCACCATCGGTGGCGGTCACCGTCACCGTCGTCGTGCCGATCTCGAAGAAGGATCCACTCGGCGGATCGCTGGTGACATTCGCGCCGGAGCAGTTGTCGTCAACCTGCAAATCGAAGATCACGATTGCGCCGCAATCGCCGGGATCATTGCCGACCTCAACGTTGGCCGGGCAGATCGCAGTCGGCGGCTCGACGTCGTTGACAGTAATCGTAAATTGACACTGATTGGTATTATTGGCGGCATCATGCGCCGTGACGGTGACCGTGGTCTCGCCAATCGGGAACATCGAGCCGCTGGCGAAGTCGGCATCAACCGTCACACCGGGGCAGTTGTCGGTAGCGTCGAGGCTGAAATTGACAATCGCACCGCACTCGCCGGCATCATTGCTAACCGTGATATTATCCGGGCAGATCGCCACAGGATCCTCGGTGTCGTTTACCGTCACATCAAAACTGCAGAAATCCTGATTGCCGGCGTCATCGGTAGCAGTCACATTAACTGTGGTAGTACCTTTCGCGAACGCCGTAC
>JBDRQZ010000498.1:0-3620 GCA_043826025.1 bacterium
ATCCTTGCCGATCGTGATTTGATTGAGCGTGCTGACAGTCGGTTGACCTTCGAGGAAGATGATCCGACCGATCAACTTCTCGGCATGCTTCATCTCGTCGATCGCCCGTTTTTCGATTGACTCATGCAGCTTTCCATAGCCCCAGTCGTCGCACATCTCACCATGCACGATGTACTGGTTAATTGCGGTCAATTCATCGGCAAGCAATTTATTAATCAGCGCGATGACCTTCTTATTTCCCTTCATAGCTCCTCCATGATTTCCAACATTCTACCTAAATATAGTTCATTTCCGGGTGATTGCAAGTGGATGCCTGTTCACTCCAGCTCCGGCGAAAGGATTCCTGCTTCGCCGAGTGCCGCTGTGAGTGTCCGGCTCGCCTCATCAGCGCGCCTCGCGTTGATGAACAAGACCTTAAGATGGTGACGTTCATAAAGCCGGCGTTTCTCTTCCTGGCGGTCGGTGTAGTATGGCATATGGCGGTAACCGCAGATCTCGATGAACAGCTCATGTTTCGGCAGGAAAAAATCGGGCCGGTATTGTTTCCCGGCGAGCAGGAGAAGCGGCTCATATTGCAGTTCAATCCCCTGAGCGAACAGAAAGTCTGCACAATGTTGCTCCAGTTTGGAGCGAACCTTGAATCCGGCAGAGGTTTCATAGCGCGTCGCGTTTTTCTCCTGGCGCTCCAGCCGGACCCCGCGTGGCGGCGCCAACCGACCATTCTTTTTGGAAAACCTGCGACCAGACATGGCCTTAGAAGATAGCGCTTCGCGGCCACTTGGCAAGATTCGAATCCTGACCGATAACTTAGCTGAATTCCTGCGATACTTGTCGGTACTTTTGTCGTAGGAGGAACTATGTCAGGAGGAGCAATCGCAGCAACTAGTGGCGCATCGGCCGCGGCCGCAGCCAGAGCCGCGGCACTACTCCGTGAAGAGGAAGAGGAGATGACTAGCTACAAGACTGATGATCTGAGCGGCTGGGAGTTCAAAATCGTCCGCTCGGTGACCGCCAGGTTCAAGGACCGGCAGTTCGTGCAGCAGGTTTGCGCCGAGGAGGCCAAAGCCGGCTGGGAGATGCTGGAAAAATTCGATGATAACCGCATCCGCTTCAAACGCCGGATTGAAAAACGGGAGCAGGATCAGTATCTCGATTTCGATCCTTACCGCACCAATGTCGGCTTCGGTGCCGAAAAGTTTGTGCTGATAGCCCTGGGTATTGCGGTGGCCTTGGGCGGTGTCGTGATGCTTCTGACTTTCATGTTTTCCAGTCATGAAGATGGCCGCACCGGTCTGCCTTTCCTGATGGTCGGGATTATCCTCCTGATGGTTGTTGCGCTGCTGGTGTTCAGAATACTCCTCGGTCGCGGTCGAGGCACGCGAGCCGGCCGCCTGCGATGATGGTGAACATGACACAGAAATATGAGTACAAGTTCGTCCGGGTCGGCGAGGGGATCATGATGGTGCGCAAAGCGGGCCGCGAATCCTACCAACGGATCATTCAGGAGCATGCGGTCGAGGGCTGGCGGCTGGTGCAGGTTTTTGCGCCCGGCATCGGCGGGTATGGCGCCGCCAAATACTACGAGATGATCTTCGAGCGCGAGACCAGATTCTAGCCACTGCATTCTGCTCTGAAACTTTGCCTCCGGCGCTTCGTCTGCTAAAGTGGGTTGGTTATACCGCCGTGAGTGGAAGGAGTCCGGTATGATAGTTCCGCTGAATCTCGTCTCCGTAGCGACGCCGGTGAGCACTATCAAAAATATCCGTCGAGTATTGGCGCTGTTGACCCTGGGCTTGGCCCACTTTTGCGCCCTGGCCTACTGCGAAATCAGTGCAGCTTTTAGCGATGTTTTCTTTCCCTTCAGGTTCAGCCCGGCGCCTGAGCACGCGCTCTGGCAAGGGCTGGCCGAAGTGTTGCGGCTTCCGTTGGTGACCGCAGGCGAAGCAATGCACTTCGGCGATTCGTCGCTGATGCTGATCGTCGCGATTCTTAATAGTGCTGTCTGGGCGGTGGGGATTTACTTTCTGAGCAGGTGGCTGATCATGACTATCAATACATGACCGCGACCGGGGCGCCTGAGCCACAACGCTCCCTCTTCACTTGACTTCGCTGGATTGATTTCGTTCATACTTGCATGAAGCTGCTCGATCTGATTCATCGCTCGCCCACGCCACAGCCCTGGCAGGAAGGTGAGAAAATCCCCTGGAACGATCCGGAATTCTCGCGGCGGATGCTGCGCGAGCATCTGACTCAGGAGCATGATCTCGCCAGCCGCCGGTTTGAGATCATCGACCGGCAGGTGAAGTTGGTTCACACACGGCTTCTCGAAGAGAAACCCTCGCGGATTCTTGATCTCGGTTGCGGTCCCGGATTTTACAGCAGTCGGCTGGCGCGTCTGGGTCATTCATGTGTCGGATTCGATTTCTCACCTGCCTCGATTGAGTTTGCGCGAGATGAGGCGCTGCGTGACAAACTCGATTGTAGCTATCATGAACAGGACTTACGCGTGGCTGAATTCGGCGCCGGCTTTGATCTCGCGATGTTCATCTATGGCGAGTTCAATGTCTTCCGCACCGAGGCGATCAAGAAGATCCTTAGCAAAGTCGCAGCGGCATTGACGCCACAAGGTCAACTGCTGCTGGAGCCGCAATCGCTGGCGGCAGTGCACAAAGTCGGCACTCAACCGGCAAGTTGGTTCAGCTCACCGGCAGGCCTGTTCTCTGAAAAGCCGCACCTCTGCTTGCAGGAGAGTTTCTGGTATGAGCAGGAGCAGGCCACGGTGCAACGGTTCTACGTGGTCGATGCTGAGACATCCGAGGTCACGCTGCATTCCGCCACCAGTCAGGGCTATACAGATTATGAGTATCGCGCGATGCTGACTGAGTGTGGCTTTGCTGATATCGAGTTCTTCCCCACCCTAGCAGGCAAACTCACTGACCCGCGGGGGGATTTGTTCGCGATTGTGGCCAAGTTGAGGTAGATCAGTGATAGTGCTTGGCAGATGCCCACATCTGCCGGACAAGGCAGCCGTAGGTCAGTGTTCCGACTCGCGAGCTTGCGAGTGAGGAGAAACCCGACAACTGGGGTGCTCGGCAGATGCCCACATCTGCCGAAGGAAGAAGGCTGGTGCACCGGGGGTACACCAGCCACCGGCTCCGCCTGAGACCGACCCCGCGTCAGCGGTGGTTGGCGTACGCCCTCGTGCGCCAACTGTTGACAGCCATGAGTTCCAATTGTCGGGTTTCTTGTCGTCGCTTTGCTCCGGGCTGCGGACTCCGACCTACTTGTCGGCTTCCGCCCACCGCGATCAGAGATCGCGGCCACCCTCCCACGGGCGCAGCGCGCTGCGCCCCTACTTGTCTCTAGGTACTCTCCCGATCATCTTCGCATACGTCAAGGCCAGCGTGCGGTAGATCATGTGCGCGAACTTCGAGTAGGGCATATACCACAACAAGAAATAGACCACCAGCAGGTGGATGAAATAGACCGCGTAAGCCAAGAGCGCCACACCTGAAAGCCGGGTCAGCCAGGAGAGCACTCCGGTCAGGCCGACCAGAAAAAGCATGTATAAGAAGAGATAGTCGGCATAACCATTCGCGCCAACATTGTCCTTGTTGGCC
>JBDRQZ010000499.1:0-2181 GCA_043826025.1 bacterium
CTCCTCGATTTTTTCCAGATGGGAGAGATTCGCCAGAACCAGGGAAAGCAGTCTCGAGAAAGTCCCGATCGCCAGGCTCTCCTCCTTGCTGAACGATCCCGGGGCGCCGCCGACACCCAGCAAGACAGTGCTTTGTTTTGGCACCGCGAGTTGATAGAGCGCTTGCAGTCCCATGCCTCTAAGAGTTTTGGCGGTGGGAGAGTTGCTCTCCTTGGCCCGCCGGTCGCCGAAATGGAGGCCGCTCTGCTCATTTTCCAGACGTTTCAAGAGAGCCGGATCGACCTTGAGAGCGAAGCCATCTTGCGGTTTCTGTTTTAGCCCCTGATGATGCAGAAGCGTGAAATCACTGGAGTCAGCTTTGAGGCCCAAAAAGGCCGCGCTGCCGGCGTTGAATCGCTTCTTCAACAGGCCAAAAGCCGCTTCGTAGAGTTGCTCGCGGGTTTGAACGCCGGCCAGGCTATTTTGAGCCTCGAGAATGACCATCGAGAGCAGTTCCTGGCCCGAATGACCATTCTGCAATTCGACCTGAGCGTTGGCGAGCTGCTTCTTGACTTTGTCCGCCTGCTGGGTGGCGCGACTTCGCACCTCTTCCTGACGTTTGTATACGCCGAGCTGGTCGCCCAACGCCAGCAGGAATGGCCGCAGCAGGCGCAGGCGGTGGTTCTTTGGAATAGAAAACACCACCAGGTAGGAGAGGGTCTTGCCTGAGACAATCGGCAACAGGTGGGTCAGCCCATGCTTAGCGAACGGATCCTCTTTCCTCACCGTGCGATAGTACCTAGCGAGATCGTGCAGTCTTCGGTCCTGCTCCGTAGCGCCGATCAGGTCATCCCTGCTGTGGAGCCGGATGCCGGCGACATCTTTGCGCTCCAACCCCTGAGAATCGATCACGCCAAACCCGGCCCGCCGCCGGGCCAGCAACACTGCCTTCTCGACCCCGAACTGCCCGACGCAAAAGTCAACGAACTCCCGCAGAAGCTTGTCAGCCGGTTGTCCGGCATTCTGAAGATCCAGGGAAAGCTCAAGTTGGTGCAAGTAGAGCCGGGTCAGCGTCGCAAGTTCTTCACGCTCCCCCTGCAGCCGTCGCAGGAGAAGATAGATGCCTCCTCCGGCCGACCAGACCAGTGAAGCGATCAACAGCTCCAGACGCGTCGCAGGCAAAAGCCAAGCCAGCACGACCAGCGTGACGACGCCGATCACGTAGATGGCCAGTATAATCGTCCCTATCATCCCGCCGAATGATAGGTTCTCCAACGTGCGGCGCAAGCTCAAATCAGCTCGGAAAGGGTGTTTGTCGGTTCAGGATTGCCGCGCATGGCGGAAGCGCTTCTTGCGAGAAAGCAGCGAATTCCTGCGCAGGAGGTTCCAGATCTGCCACCAGGAGACCAGTTTCTCGCCGGTGCCGTTGCGACCTTCGTTGACCAGTTTGGTAATCTCACCGATCGAATAGAAAGGATCAGACTTGACCAGACTCAGAACAGTCTCTTTTAGCGCAGCCTTGCCCGCGTTCTCGACCGTGGGTTCGGTTCTCGCAGCGACCGGCGACTCCAGAACTTCTTCCCCGGCGTATTCCTCGGTCTTGATTTCAGGCTCGCGGGCGGGTCGCTCCGCGACTGCTACTGCGACCTCAGGCATGGTGGCCTCTCTGGCCGGTTCGCCCAATTGGAAGCCGCTACGAGCCTTCTCGATATTGTCATAAGCCTGCAGGATCGAATCGAATTCGAGCAATTCGAAGATCTCGTAGACACTGCCGATCATGCGGGCCAGCTTAATGTCACCTTCATGAGCGCGAATTTCACGGATATTGCTAATGAAAATCCCCCAGCCGGCGGAGGAGATGTAGTCGACACCGGCCAGATCGATGATGATCCGAAATTTCTGCTGCTTGAGTAATGAATCGAGCACGCGCTCCAACTCGGTCGCGGTCATGGTGTCAATTACACCATCCACCCGCACCAGGCTGATTACACCATTTGGTCCGGTAGTATCGAGTGAGACCTTTATGCCTTCCACGGTTCTGCCTCTTCAGTATGCTGCATGATTACGCCATTCTGGCGACTGATGACTTCTTTGGCGAAGAGAAAATAATCCAGCGCTCCGTTGGAGTAAGGGGCGTGCTCGAAGACCGTCTTGCGCGCCAGTTGCGCTTCTTTGATCTGAGTGTTGATTCTGATCTTGGTC
>JBDRQZ010000500.1:0-5042 GCA_043826025.1 bacterium
ATGGTGACCGCCATGTCCCCCCTTCTTCTTCTTGATGATTATCGGTTGCTGTTTGTTGTCGTCGGGCATATCACCAGCTACCTACTTCTGCCGTGTCGCGCGGCAGGCCTCTTCGACCTCTTCGAACGTGGGACGGGAACCGGAGTAGATCGCGCGGCGGGCGAACTCGACCGCAATCGAGGCCGCGAAACCTTTCTGGAAACCCAGCATGCCCTGCTTGAGACATTCATAATAGCGTCCGACGTCGGCATTCATCGCCTTGATGTTCTGCGCGATCGGCTGGAAGAGCCCATAACAGAGCAGGATTCCCAGGAATGTACCGACCAGCGCGGCGGCGACTTTGTGGCCGATCTCTTCGGCGGGGCCACCCAGGGAACCCATTGTCACGATGATACCCAGCACTGCCGCGACGATACCGAACCCGGGCAGCGCATCGCCGCTGGTCTGAATCGAGGTCGAAGGTTTGTCTACCTCCTCGTGGTGAGTCTCAAGATCGAGTTCCATCATTGCCTCGAGATCAGGCGCCGAGATCGCGCCGGTAATGATTACCCGCATGGTGTCGGAGAAGAAACTTATCGCATGATGATTTTTCAAAAAGCTCGGATACTTGGTCAGGATTGGAGATTCTTGCGGATTCTCGATATGAGTCTCCAGGCCGACCAACCCGTCCTTGCGCGCGACGTTGAAAATCTCATACATCATCACCAGCATGTCGGTGAAGTTTTGCTTCGACGGGCCTTTGCCGAGCACGCCTTTGAGCTGCGGCACCATCGCCTTCAGCGTCTTGAGCGGCGTACTGGCCAGAATCGCTCCGATAGCGGCGCCGCCGATGATGAGGAACTCCGCGGGCTGAATCAGGACCGGAATCGGTCCGCCCTCCATCACAAAACCGCCGACGATACCACCAAAGACGATAATCAAACCCAGCAGTGCTATCATGTCGCTCCTCGTTACGTCGCAGACAATCCTATCCTTGCGCCTTCCATAGATTTGTCGTCATCTTCCAGCGAAAGTTGAAAGCCTAATTGCAGACTGATGGCAATCTCCCATTCCGGGTAGGAATCTGCCAATACTGGTTTCAAGGATTGCTTTGTCCAGCCGATACTTAATAAGCGATAGCACGGCGAGTCGCAGTGTGTCTTTGCCGTGAGACATGAGAATCGTGTCGAGACGCGAGCGAATATGGATATAGCAACAATTGGTGGACTGCTGGTCGGGGTCGGAGCTATTCTGATCTCATTCCTATTGGAGGGCGGCAGTCTGGCCTCGATCTTCAAAGGTCCGGCAGTGATGATCGTCATTTTCGGCACCCTGGGCGCCGGGATGATCACCACCTCGATGCGCAACGTGCTGGCGATCCCAGCCTATCTGCGCATCGCGTTTTCCGGCAAGCATCCCGACCACCTCTACACAATAAATAAGGTTGTCACGTTGGCCGAACGCGCCAGACGGGAAGGCGTGCTTGGCTTAGAAAAACATCTCAACACCGTCGAGGCCGGATTCTTCCGCAAGGCTCTGGCGCTGCTCATCGATGGTACTGAGGCCACCGAGCTGCGGCGAATGCTGGAAACGGAAATCGCCTACCTCGAAGAACGGCATAAGCGCGGCATCGAACTCTTCAAGAAACTAGGCGGTTTCGCGCCGACGATGGGCATCATCGGTACAGTGCTGGGGCTGATCCACACACTGGCCAATACTACAGACACATCGAAGATGGCGGCCGGCATTGCTTCGGCATTTATCGCCACCCTCTGGGGCATTTGCTCCGCCAACCTCTTCTTCCTGCCGGTCGGCGACAAGCTTCGCCACCGGCATCTGGATGAAGTCGCCAACCTCGAACTGGTTTTGGAGGGCGTGGTCTCGATTCAGTCGGGCGAGAACCCGCGCATGATCAGATCGAAACTGCAGGCTTTCATCGATCCTGAACGCCGCACCAGCGAATACCCATGATCCGGAAAAGCAAAATCGACGATCAGGAGCACTCTGATCGCTGGCTCTTGACCTACGCTGACCTGCTGACCCTGCTGCTGGCTTTCTTTGTGTTAATGTATGGGATGTCGAAGATCGACGCCAAGCGCTTCGGTCAGATGGCCCAGGGGCTGCAAGGCGTTTTTCATGGTAATGAAGGCAGTGAAGCGCGCGACGAACAACTGTTGATTCCCGGCGCCGGCATGCTCAAGGTCGGTACGTTGAAACAGGTGCAGCAAGAGATCAACGTTCTGGCGGGGACCGTCGGCGATGTAGAATCGACCCCCGCGACTACCGGCGCCGCGCAGACGATTACGACCGAGATGACCGAGCGGGGGCTGGTCGTCCACATTAGAGAGTCCGCGCTGTTCGAATCGGGCAAGGCCGAGCTGAAGGAGTCTGCCCGGCTGCTGCTCGATACCTTGGCTCACGAGTTCAAGAATCTCTCAAACCATCTGCGAATCGAAGGCCACACTGATAGTCGCCCGATCTCAACCGAGCGCTATCCCTCAAACTGGGAGTTGTCTGCCGCCCGCGCCAGCGCCGTGGTGCGCTATCTGATCGCTGAACATAAGTTCTCGCCCGACAAACTCTCTGCGTTGGGATTCGGCGAATTCCGCCCGCGCGCTTCAAACAGCACCCCCGAAGGCTTGGCACGCAACCGGCGTGTCGATATTGTGATTTTGACCGAAGAGCTCTCCGCGGTGGAGCCGCACGCCGCACCCGGACACGCCGCTTCTGCCCATCCCAGAGAACAATTCGTCGCCGGAGAGCGGAAATCTTTTCCAACCCAGGGTCCGACTCCATAGACATCGCTCGATTTAACTGACTCCTAAATAACACCTTAACCGCGAATTTCCTTTTTGGCACAGGGCTTGCGAAGACGCAAGTGCGATAGGAATATTGCCGTATGGGAAATTTGATCGAACAGACAGTCCTGCAGAATACTTCGGTGCCGAAGTTGAAACGGCTGGTGGATGTTGCCGCTCAGCGTCAACGACTGGTGGCCTCCAATATCGCCAATGTCAACACCCCGGGGTATCAGCGACAGTCTCTCGACTTTGAGTCTGAGCTGCAGCAGGCAACGCAGAAGCATGACAGATCAGTCGGTATGACCGATGAGCGCCACATTCCGATTGGCGTAAAGCGCTATTCGCTGCCGCAGCGCCATCTCAATGAAGACGCCGGGAATACCACCGGTGTCAACGATGTCGATATCGATCAGGAGATGGCTGATTTGGCGCAGACTCAATTGATCTATGAGTTCGGCGCCAAGCGGCTGCAACAGAATTTCGACGGCTTGAAGAAAGCGATTCGCGGCAAGTAGACAGGAGTCGTGCAGTTGGGTGAAATGTTTGTCAGTCTGAAGATCTCCGGCTCAGGGTTGTCGGCCTTCCGTCGCAAAATGAATGTCGCGGCGGAGAACATGGCCAATGCCGAAACTACCAAAACGGAGACCGGTGGACCGTATGAGCGCAAGGCGGTTCGGATCAGCAGTCAGAGCACTCCGGTCAACTTCTCGCAGGAGTTGAATCAAGCTTCGACCACGCTAACGCGAACCAGCGCCGGTCATCTGCCGACCCGTAGCGTGCAACGTTATGGCTCCAGCGAAGCGTTCAAAGCACAGGCTGAAGAGGTTACCGTGCCGAACCAGAAGTTCCGCATGGAGTATGATCCGGCGCACCCCGACGCCGACGAGCAGGGCTTTGTCAAGATGCCCGATATCGATCCCCTCAAAGAGATGGTTGAGATGATGACCGCCTCGCGAGCCTATGAGGCGAACGTGACCGCGGTAAAATCAGTTCAGAATATGGTGCAGAAGGCGTTGGACATCTAGCAAGGAATATTGATGAAAGTCAATGACGCCGCCTTGAAGGTATACACGATCGGTCAGATGCAGACGGTGCAGACCCAGCCGGCCGCGGAAACGCAGCCGATCAATCATCTGGCTCGCAGCCGTTTTGCCGATCAGCTCTCGGTCGAAGAGAAGAGATTCATCACCACGAATTTCACCGCCGAGACCACAACGGTCGGTGAGAGCGAAGGCAAGGGTCGATTCATCGACATCGTGGCATGAACCCGGTCAGAATAAACGTCACCCCGCAGGAGCTGTCTCTACCGACGGCCAATATGCCGAAGGTAACCGAGGCGCCGAAAAGCCAGTTCAAAGACCTGCTGGCCAATTTCGTCGGATCGGTCAATGACCTACAGCAGAAGGCTGCCGCCACCGAAGAGAGTTTTTTGAAAGGCGAGGTCAGCGATGTCCATGAGGTGATGATTGCAGTCGAAGAGGCATCGGTCGCCTTTGAACTGCTGATGGAGGTTCGCAATAAGTTACTTGAATCCTACCAGCAAATTATGCGCATGCCGATCTAGGTTGTTGCGACGATCGGTCAACTTCGGAGCAGGGAAGCGATGAAGAGGATTTTTGAACATTTCTGGGGCCTGATTGGACGAATGACGCCCAGCCAAATCGTGCTGGCAGTTTTCGCCGTTGTCGGGCTGGTCGTCGGCACGATCCTGATACTTAACTTTGCGCAGGCGCAATACTACTCGCCACTGTATAGCAACCTCTCGGCAGAGGAGGCAGGCCAGATCATTGAGCAATTGAAGGCCAGGAACATCTCCTATGAGATTGGCGACAATGGCCGCTCGATTAGTGTGCCCAGCGAAAAAGTTGATGAGACGCGGATGGAATTGGCGGTCCAGGGACTGCCCAGTCCGCAGAATATCGGCTATGCGCTCTTCGATGAGAACAGCATCGGCATGACCGACTTTCTTCAGAAAGTCAATTACCGTCGCGCTCTGGAGGGTGAACTCTCACGCACGATTATCGGTCTCGACGAAGTTGAGGCTGCGCGGGTCCATCTCGTCATCCCGGAGGAGCGGCTGTTTCAGGAGGATGAAAATCCACCTACGGCTTCGGTCGTTTTGAAAATGAAGGGCGTGACCAAACTCCGGGAGCGCCAACTTCAAGGTATAAGTTATCTCGTCGCCTCGGCAGTCGAAGGTATGTCGCCGGAGCATGTCACGATGATCGACTATGACGGCAATCTGCTGAGTTCGCAGATGGG
>JBDRQZ010000501.1:0-3231 GCA_043826025.1 bacterium
ATTTCTAACTTCGCCAAGCCCGGATTCGCTTGTCGTCACAATCTCAACTACTGGCAGCAGGGCGACTACCTTGGTTTCGGCCCTGCCGCGGTGACAACCAGTGGCGATCTCCGCAGCACCAACATTCCCGACCTGCGTGGCTATCTGCAGTCGCTGAATGCGGGGCAACTGCCGGGACGCGAGACTGAGACGCTGGATGACAAGACCAGGTGCGCCGAGCGGATCATGCTTTCGCTACGGCAAAACGCCGGACTTGATCTGGAGTCTCTGCGACTTGACTTTGGCTACGATCTTCTGGTTGCCGAGCGGGACCTGCTTTCTGATTTGGTGAACAGCGGTGATTTGCTGCATGACGCGAGCAATCTGCGACTGACCGCGAAAGGGATGTTGCGCTACAATCTGATAGCCGCGGCGCTCATGCCCTAATGCCGCAGGGTTTTCACCACGGCGAAGAGCAATAGCAGCGTGCAAAGCAAGATCGACGCGAGAATCAGATAGGCCGCCGCGAAGAAAACCACGCCCACCGAGCCGAGCACCAGCCCCGGCAGCAGGATCAGCACTACGAACAATCCCAGCCGCAGTCGCACAAACCATAGCACGCCGGCGATCAGCAGTGCGGTGAATATCAGCTTGAATAGTATTGGCAACTAACCATCCTCTCAGGTTCGACTGCACTTTAAGTGCCTCAAATCAGGTCTGCAAGAGTTTTGTATCCTGATCGGGTTCTGGGCGCGGATTTCTGCTGAACAAGTTGTAGAAAACAAGCCACCCGGCGAACAAGAGCAGAACCGCGATCAGAAAGACCGGCCGCAGCCCCAGCGCACCGGCCAGCCAGCCCAGGCCCAGCGCGGCGATCATCTCACCTGCCGAAGAAACCAAATTGTTGGTCGAGAGCACGGTGGCTCTGGTTTGACTGGGAGAATTCTCGCTGATGAACCCGGTAATCAGCGGTTCCTGCAGGTTGCGCACTACCGAGAACAGCACGAAGCAGGCGAGGACCGCAACAGTGCCACCGACCAGCGCAAAGAGCGACAGAAATGCTGCGGCAGCCAGCGCCAGCATGGTCACACTAAGCTTGAAACCGTAGCGCTGCCGCAACCGAGGAACCAGTCGGTCGGCAGAGAAAAACAGGATCAGCGCAGTCAATGCTGTCGCGATGCCGAACCAGAGCGCCGCGATTTGTCGCGACTCCGAGGCATAGATCTGCCAGAACTGATCGACTCCTTCATAGGCGGCATTGCCTGCCAACAGCAGAAAGAGGGTTGCTGTCAGCGGTGCCGAACCGTAAATCGCCCTCAGGCCGGAGCGAAGATGCTTCCGAAATGATTGCGTGTGGACGCTCTCGGCAGAGGTCACGCCGCTGTTTTCTTTCATCATCAGGCTAAACAGAAAACCGGCCAACGTCAGCACTACAAACAGTACCCAGCCGGCTGCCAGATAGAGTTGGGCCACAACCCCGCCGAGCAGCATCGCGACAAAGGCTGCGGCGAAGTTGTACTTCATCCTTTGGGCAAACAACTGCGTGACTTCCTCCCCCCGCCCATCTTCCTGGAGACGCGTCGAAATCCAGGCCTCCGCCGAGCCGGAGCGAAAGGCCTCCCCAATGCCGCAGATAATCTCGGCGACAACAAACCAGGTCAGGTCGCGCGCAATGATAAACAGCAATCCGGCAAGGGTCAGCAGCGCCGCGGCCAGGCGCAAGGTTCTGACTCGTCCCTTGAGATCGGCGATAACACCGGTGGGCAACTCACAGAGCAGAATTGTGCCCTCAAAAACGAAGGCCAACAACGCAATCTGGAAGAGAGTTAGTCCCGCCTGACGGAAATAGATGGCGAAGAGTGGCAGAATAGTGCCGAACGCGGCTGCAAAGAGCCCTGAGTAGATGAGATAATGTTGCGACTCGGTAAGAGTCGCGAAAAACCTAGTCCATCTGTGCGGCAAGAGCTTTCTTGATTTTCTCCGACTTCTTCGGGCCTAGCCCCTTGATCTTCTGCAACTCCGAGGTCTTGGCGTCGAGCACTCCTCTTAACGTGCCGAAGCGTTTCATCATCCGCGCTGCCAGCACCCGGTCGACATCGGGCAGATGCATCAGCAATTCCACCTGCCAGGGAGCCGGTTGCTCCTCGTTGGCCTCGGCAGCTTCTACGCGGTGAGTCGTCGGCTCCGAGAACTTCGCCTGCTTCACCAGCAGCGCCAGATAGCGTGCCGTCTCCTGGGCATCTTCGGTCCGAATGATCGGAACCCGGCCCACGGACGAGATATGGGTAATGGCTGCCCGAATAGTCGGCAGCGGTGTGCCATTGACCGCCAGGTCTTTGCCCTCAATAATGTAGAGAGGTTCGGCATACTCACGTTTGAAGAAGGGCAGATTGCGATAGACCATCTTGTTCTTGAGGTCCACTGAGAAATCTTGAGTCGTACGTTTGATGATCGCAATCCGCCCGGCGATGAGGAAATCCGCATATTTTAGCTGAGAGAAGGCGAAAGAGACTTCCTCCTTCTCCAGCAGCGGGATCAAATCGGAATCCCGATCCCGGGCGTGGATGATCAGGTCAGCGTCTATCATTTTTCTTTTTGCTCCGTTTGGTTGGTTGTTCTGTGATCGTCGCGCGATCTGAAGCAGAATCGTTGCGATCAGCACTTGCCCCCGTACCGATATTTGACTGGTTAAGCCGAATACCCGTCGTCAGCGAATAACGCTCGACAGAATTCGCGACAATATAGCGGCGGCGGAATGCAAAGCAAGCTAAATCGTCGCGCCGGTTCAGCTATTATACGTCCGGGCGTTCCTTTAAGTTTTGCGTTCTTTGCGTTTGGCGGCCGGGAAGAGGATGTTGTTGAGTATCAAGCGGTATCCGGGCGAATTCTTGTGCAATTCCAACTCGGTCGGCGGGTCACCGACCAGGTGCTGATAATCTTCGGGGTCATGGCCGGACAGGTAAGTGAAAGTGCCTTTGCCATAGTTGCCATGAATGTAACGGACTTCATCCTGCCCCTCAACTTCGCCCATCACCGTCACGAACTTCTTGAGCAGCGATTTGCGAAATGCGGTGGTCTGTCCCATGAAGCCCCGCACCGTCCCAACATGACACTGCGTCAACATCGTCGGCACCGGGTCGAGCTTGGCGGCGAATTCGAATAGAGCGAAATAGTCGAAATCCGCACCCGGGATGTAGGCCTGTCGACCAGGATAGGTGTCGATATCGGAGTGGCGATATTCATAGGCGCTGG
>JBDRQZ010000502.1:0-2022 GCA_043826025.1 bacterium
ACCGTATGATCATCTATTCGGCTTGCGCTTTCAGCTGCCAGAGGCCGTGATGGACGCCCCCCTGGAGATAGATAGCAAACGTGCCGTGGCCCGGTATCTCCAGAGGCGGGTGAGCGACCTCGCCACCGGCTGCCACCGCCGCATCGAGGGCGGCTTCGATGTCCTCCACCAGCCAGTAGGGTCGCACCACCGGCTCCTCCCTCTCGTGCAGCGGCGCCCGCACGCCTACCAGCCCACCTCCCGGCAGAGCGGCCGTCCGCGCGTTGCCCAGCCAGGCGTCCGGCTCGCCAAACTGCGCCCCATTCGCTTTGGCGTACGCGGCGCACACCGCGTCGACCTCTTTTGTGACGATTTCAAGGTAGTGGATCTGCATAGTTTATTCACCTCTGCTTATGGAAACTCAACAGTCACAAAAACAACTGTTCGAAATCGTTGAAATCTCTCCTACCTTGTGTACGCTCAGACAATCTGGTTGTATGGTCCCTGGGGGGGGTTGAAACCCGGACGAACGTCCGGGCCACCGCGACCGTAGGTCGCAGCCAGCCTCTAGGGGCAGACGGGGACGTCTGCCGCCCACCGTATCAGAAACGAAAAAGGCCGCCATCAGGCGGCCTTGAAATTCCAAGTGTCTTGACTGGTAGATCCGGCTAGCGGATCTCTTTGTGCTTGGTGCGACGGCGCAGATGCGGATTGTACTTCATCAGTTCCATCCGGTCGGGCGTGTTGCGCCGATTCTTCATCGTCGAATAACGTGACGGTGTCACACCCAGCTTGCGCGCCTCGGTGCACTCCAGCGTGATGATGACCCGCGCCTCTGTTTTCTTCTTCTTTGCCATAATCTATCTACTCCAAAGATCCTTCTCTCAATCTTACGTGGCCCCGCGCGAATCTGCGGGATCAAACAACAGCGCTGGCGCACGAGGGCGTACGCCAGCCACTGAGCAGGGTCAATATAGTCAGGATCGTCAACTTGGCAAGGTTTTTTGAGCGGTTGGCTTATTTGAGAGAAGCGCCCGGATTGCGGCCCCGGCAGCGGCAGAGAACCCACCCGCCAGGAATCCGATCAACCCAGCGGCCAGAATAAGCAATTCCGGGACATTGAGTTGCAAGATTTCAGCGACTCGCTGAGTGACGATCTCGCCGCCCGACTTCCAGTAGTATACACTCGCGCCGAACCAGACCAGTCCACCGGCAATTGCGCCGACCAGGAAGGCGCGCGTGACTCGCCGGGTGACAATCAGTCCGAACATGAACGGCACCAGCATTAACCACCACCAGAAAGGCGATACCAGATTCGCCGCGAGAATCAGCACTGCACAGATCAAAGTCGCCAGGATCATTGTCCACCTCGCATGATCGTGCTGACCGAATAGCTGTCCAGGCTGCCGTCGAGCGTAGTCAGGAAGTTCAGTTTATAGTAATCGCCGGAGAGCCAGCTATCAATCTGATTGTCGTAGAACTGCGACCCCGGGTTGCCGCTCTGGCCACCGGGGTAGATACCCCACGCCTGCGGTGGATCGGTGAGTTCGACGATCATCCGCCAGGAGACACCATGGACGGCGCTGGAGGCGGCGACTGTCGCGCTGGAGCCGCCGGTCGGCACTCCGAGATGGCTTAACGCGGGCAGTGCCGCGAGATGTTTGATATCGGTACCGCGATAGCGGCCCCAACGCCAGAGCGGACTCGGTTCACCCACTTCATCGACGATCGCGACAATGATCTCACGGAAACTGGTGTTGACCAGATCGGAAAGGGTCTCCTCCTCGACCGTGCGGACATCATCGAAAAACTGCGACTGCGGCTCCTCGAGAATCAGTTGTGTGGTCACATCACGTCGTGGCGGTTCAAGCTGCCCCCAGGGGGAGCGCATCTCATCATCCCAGATCATGTGACTTAGTCGCGCCCACCACTCCTCGTAGATCGTCGGCGTCCGCATCTCCGCCAATTCGCGATAGTCCCAGTCGACGAGTTCGTCGAAGAGTTGCTTTTCGAGCGGGCTGAAACTGTCAGTATCGACCAGTG
>JBDRQZ010000503.1:0-3722 GCA_043826025.1 bacterium
AGCAGTGCACGCCGCAGTTGCAGCATTACTTCGAACTGCTCGCCAGCCCCGGTGGTGAACTGCAGTGGCGCTATGAGGTCTCCGCCGGTGAGCAGGGCGCCGAGCCCGAGCAATTCCTGAAAAAGCTGCATGACTCCCGCCGTCGCGATCTCAATTTTGGCGCCACCTCGGTGGGGCCGCATCGCGATGATCTGACCTTCATGCTGGGTGGTTCAATTGCCCGCAATTATGCCTCACAGGGCGAGGCCAAGGCGATTGCGCTCTCGACCAAGTTCGCGATTTTTGACTATTTGTCTGCAATTCTCGAGGCCAGACCGCTGCTGTTGCTCGATGAACTTGGCTCCCAACTTGACGCTCGGCGGCTGGAATCTCTGCTGAAATTACTGCCCGAATTCGGTCAGGTCTTTCTCACGGCGGCGCGCCCCGGCGATCTGCGAAAAACCGCGTCAATAGCGGCTGAAATGAAATTAGTGGTCGGCAAATTAGAACTTGAATGATCCACATTCGGGCTCCGATTCGAGCCAAAACCCGAGCCTGTAACTTGATGTACGACAATGTGTTATGGGCAGAAAAAAGTGTCAAAAACAGCATCTTTTTACTTGCCGGACGATCTAAATTGCCGTATATTAATGACTTAAGTGTGTTAGCGGGGTCGGAGATGGAGCGCGGTGAGCATATTGGTCCGGTAATTGAGCGGACGCTCAAACGGCTCCGACTCTGGCAGCGATTGCGGGAAACAGATGCCGTTCAGCTTTTTAGGGAAGCCGTAGGCGAGGAGATCGCCCGCCAAGCACAGGCGGTCGGCATCGACAATGGCAAGTTGACAGTCAAAGTACCTTCCGCTGTTTGGCGCCAGGAATTGCAGTTTCGGCAAAAGGAAATTGCAGCGGCGCTCAATCAGGCGCTGGGCAGCAACGTGGTACGGGAAATATTTTTTACGCGTTAGGAATGACAGACATGGCCAAGGTCAATGATGAAAATAGTGTCGTAGTCGAGTCCGAAACAGATGAAGTCGAGACCGACGGGCCGGGCGACAAAGGCGGTGTGGTCGTGAAGCCTGCGCCGCCGACGGTCGCCTACGACGCCAAGTCGATCCAGGTACTCAAAGGCCTGGAGGCGGTGCGGCGGCGGCCGGCGATGTATATCGGCGACACCGGCACCCGCGGTCTGCACCACCTGGTCTATGAAGTGGTGGACAACTCGATTGACGAGGCGATGGCCGGTTACTGTGATCACATCAAGGTGACGTTGCAGGAGGATGGCTCGGTCATGGTAGAGGACAATGGCCGGGGGATCCCGGTCGACATGCACCCGACCCAGAAAAAGCCGGCGCTGGAAGTTGTGATGACCGTGCTCCATGCCGGCGGCAAGTTCTCCCATGACACCTCCAAGGTCTCCGGCGGTCTGCATGGCGTCGGCGTCTCGGTGGTCAATGCGCTTTCCGAGTGGTGCCGGGTGGAGGTCTGCCGCGATGACGAAGTCTATGAGCAGGAGTATGCGCGCGGCGTACCGAAATATGACATGAAGAAAATCGGCAAACGCAAGAAGAGCGGCACCAAGACCACCTTCTTGCCGGACCGGGAGATCTTCAAGGCGACCGAATTGTCCTACAATACTCTGATCGGTCGCATTCGCGAACTGGCCTATCTCAACAGCGGGCTGAAAATCGATCTCATCGATGCGCGACCCGGCAAAGAACGGGAGAAGAGTTTCTGCTTCAAGGGGGGTCTGGTCTCCTATGTTGACTTTCTCAACGAGAGCAAAGGGACCACCCACCGCAAGACCTTTCATTGCCAGCGGGTGATCGACGAAGTCGACATTGAGGTGGCGCTGCGTTACTCCGATGGTTATGCCGAGAACATCATCTCTTTTGTGAATAATATCAACACGGTCGAGGGCGGTACGCATCTGATTGGTTTCAAGACCGCGATTACGCGTACACTCAACAATTACGGCGTCAAAAACAACCTCTTCAAGAGCGGCAAAAGCTCCAAGAATGGTAAGAATGGCACGACGCTGTTGCAGGGTGAGGATGTTCGCGAGGGCCTGACCGCGGTGGTCTCGGTGAAGGTGCCGGATCCGCAGTTTGAGGGGCAGACCAAGACCAAGCTGGGCAACTCCGAAGTGCGCGGTCTGGTCGAGCACGCGATGGGCGAGGCTTTCGGTGAATGGCTGGAAGAAAACCCGACTGACGGCCGCAAGATATTCGACAAGGGTTTGGGGGCCTCGCGTTCCCGCGAGGCGGCGCGCAAGGCCAAGGAACTGACCCGGCGCAAGACGGCGCTCGATTCGGGCCGGCTGCCCGGCAAGCTGGCCGATTGCAGCATGCGCGAACCGGAGAATTGTGAGATTTACCTGGTCGAGGGCGACTCGGCGGGCGGTTCCGCCAAGCAGGGTCGCGATCGGCGTTTCCAGGCGATTTTGCCGCTGCGCGGCAAGATTATCAATGTCGAGAAGGCGCGATTGGACAAGGTGCTTTCTTCGGAGGAGATTAAGTCGATCATCACTGCGCTCGGGACCGGAATTGGCGAGGATGAATTCGAGATCGACAAGCTACGTTATCACAAGATCATTATCATGACCGACGCCGATATTGACGGCGCGCATATCAAGACGCTGATCTTGACTTTCCTGTTCCGCTACATGCGGGAGCTGGTCGAGCAGGGCTTTGTCTATATCGCGCAGCCGCCGCTTTACCGAATCAAGAGCGGCAAGCGTGAGCAGTATGCTTACAGCGATGATGAACGGGACCGGTTGCTCGAAGAGATGGGCCGCAAGGATGCCGGCATTCAACGTTACAAAGGTCTGGGTGAAATGAACCCGGAGCAGTTGTGGTCGACGACGATGGACCCGGAGACGCGGACGCTGTTGGCGATTACGCTTGATGATGCGGCGGATGCCGACCACACGTTTAGTATGTTGATGGGTGATGCGGTGGAGGCCCGTCGCGAGTTTATCGAAGAGAACGCGCGTTACGTGAAGAATTTGGATATTTAGATTCGTAGGTCGGGTTCCGGAGTCCGGCGCAGCCGGACGCAGAAACCCGACAATTCGGAATCATGAAGACACTTAGACGTTACCATTTTGAAGATCGTGACTACTTTGTCACATTGGTGACATATCGTCGCGAGGCGATACTCTTACTCGACATTGACCTCTTCTGGAATAGCTGGACAGCATCCCCTCCGATTGCCTGGGTGATTATGTCTGACCACGCGCACTTGATTGTCAATCCCGGCACACAGACGATCTCAGAGTTGATGCACGAGTTCAAAATTCGCTACTCGCGTCGATTCCGCGATCAGTTTCGCCCCGGGCAAGTGTGGCAGAATCGCTTTTGGGATCATGCGATTCGTGACCAGGAGGACTTCAATCGTCACGTGGATTACATCCATTATAATCCGGTCAAGCACGGGGATGCGAGAGACGCCTTTGAATATGCATATTCATCTCTGAGCGAATTCCATCGACAGGGTCTCTATGCGCGGGATTGGGGGCGGAAGGAATTGAATGTAGTGGGAGAGTTTGGGGAGTAATGAATTGTCGGGTTTCTCCGCATCCGCACGGCGAATGCTCCGGAACCCGACCTACGAGGGACCTTGAAGTCAAGGGAAGTGGTGGAAGAAGAATCGTCGGGTTTCTCCGCATCCGCACGGCGAATGCTCCGGAACCCGACCTACGAAGAAACAAGCGGTCTAGAAGTAACTGGCAATAGGAAGAGA
>JBDRQZ010000504.1:0-7634 GCA_043826025.1 bacterium
ATCAACGCCTCCATGCAGTCGGCGACAATCGACTGGCGGCGACGGCCGCCCGACTTCTCCTCATCACGCGACATCTGCACATACTCGCCCAGTCCGATTTTACCCCCGGCATGGGCCAGTGACTTCTTATTCACCAGGACCGATTTGCTCTTCGTCAGATCGCCCTCAATCATCTCCGGATACATCACAAACAGCCGCTCGGCAACCACCAGGCCCAGCACCGAGTCGCCCAGAAACTCGAGGCGCTCGTAGGCCATGCTGGAATCTGTGCCGTTTTGCGGGAGCCAGGATCGATGGGTGAGCGCTTCCTGCAGTAGGATACGATTAGTGAAGTGATAGTCGAGCTTGGTTTCGAGTTCCTGAAGCTGAGCTTCGGGTGCCGCGCCCCGTCCGTTCGACGCCCGACCAATCAGCCTTTGCAGGAACTTGAACATGCTACCGCGATTGTGTGTTCTGGTGCCGCCCCAAAGCCAGAGTCACGTTGTGGCCGCCGAACCCAAATGAATTCGAGAGCGCGACTTTGATGTCCAGTTCACGCCCGGCAGCGGTGACATAATCGAGATCGCACTCCGGATCCTGATTGAAGACATTCATCGTCCGGTGCACATAACCTTGTTCCAAAGACAGTGCGGTAGCCACCGCCTCGATCGCGCCAGCCCCACCCAGCATGTGCCCGAGCATCGATTTGGTCGAATTCACCACCAGCGACCGCGCGTGGTCGCCGAATACATTTTTGATCGCTACTGTCTCCGCGATATCGCCGAGCGGAGTCGAAGTACCGTGCGCGTTGATGTAATCCACATCGGTTAAGGCCAGACCGGCATCGGCAATCGCCGTACTCATCGCCCGACCGGCGCCATCGCCATCCGGCGCCGGTGCGGTCATATGATAGGCATCGGCAGTCATACCCACGCCGAGCAAGTCAGCGTAGATATGTGCATCGCGACGGAGGGCGTGTTGCTCCGACTCGACAATCAGGATCGCCGCTCCTTCACCGATGACGAAGCCGTCGCGGTCCCGGTCGAATGGTCGCGAGGCGGTCTCCGGGTCGTCGTTGCGCGTCGAAATCGCCCGCGCGGAGCAGAAACCGGCGAACGCCATCTCGGTCACCGACGCCTCGGCGCCGCCGGTGACAACGACATCGGCATCCCCACGTTCAACCAGACGCATCGCATCGGCGATCGCGTGCGCCGACGAGGCGCAGGCGCTGACGGTCGAGTAATTGGGTCCGGTAAAACCGAAACGGATTGAGATCAGGCCGGGGATCATATCGATGATCATCATCGGGATAAAGAAAGGTGAGACCTTGCCCGGTCCCTTTTCAAGATAGAGAGCGTGGTACTTCTCAAAGGTATCGATTCCACCGATACCGGAGCCGGTAACCACCGCGACCTTGCTTTTGTCCTGCTTTTCAAGATCGAGCCTGGAGTCGCGGACTGCCATTTCCGCCGCCGCCAGCGCGTACTGCTGGATCAGATCAGCGCGCCGCGCCTCCTTCTTGTCCATGTAATCCTGCGGATCAAAGCCATTGACCATCGCGGCGATCTGGGAGGTGAAGGGCTCCGGATCGAAGCGGTCGACCCGCCGTACACCCGACTTGCCGGCTTTGGCATTCTGCCAGAATTCCTCCACGGTCTTGCCGATCGGCGAGATCACACCGATCCCGGTGATTACTGCCTTATTCATGTTCGCTCACCCATTTTCCAGGCAGCCGGGGGCCCGCTCGTGTTCAGGACTGGTGCTCTTTTATGTAGTTGATTGCGTCGCCGACGGTAGTGATCTTCTCCGCGTCATCATCCGCAATCTCGACACCAAATTCTTCTTCCAGCGCCATCACCAACTCGACCGTATCGAGTGAGTCGGCGCCCAGATCATCGACGAACTTCGCTTCCGGGACGACCGCATCGACGTCGGCGTTAAGCTGCTCGACAATAATCTCTTTTACTTTGGCCTCGATATCCATTTCCTTACCTCCACTTGCAGCCGCTGTAGGCTGTTGTATGGTCCATTACATTAATAATCCACCACAAACCTGCAAAACCGGCCCGGTAATATAGCCAGCATCATCCCCCGCCAGAAACGCGACCACGGCCGCAACCTCGCTCGGTTGGCCAAAGCGCTTCGCCGGGATCGCTGACATATAATTCTCTTTGACCGCATCCGCAAGCTTAGCTGTCATCTCACTCTGAATGAATCCGGGGGCGATCGCATTGACCGTGATCCCCCGCGACGCCAATTCCTTGGCGCTGGCCTTGGTCAGCCCGATTACGCCGGCCTTCGAGGCCGCATAATTCGCCTGCCCCGCATTGCCCATCACCCCGACAACCGAGGAAATGTTGACGATCCGGCCGCTGCGCGCTTTCATCATCACCTTCGCCGCCGCCTGAGTCATCAGGAAGGAACCCTTGAGATTGATCTTCAGGACCAAGTCCCAGTCCTCCTCTTTCATGCGAACGAGCAGCGTGTCGCGCGTGATGCCGGCATTATTGACAAGGATATCCAGCGCGCCATACTCAGCGACCGCCCTCTCAACTGCGGCTGTGGCGTCAGCGGCGCTGGTGACATCGCAATGCTGATAGCAGAGTTCCCCGCGCGCACTCAATTCACCGACTGTCTGCGCGCCGACCTCATCGAGCACGTCGGCAATCACGACCTTGCAGCCGGAATCCAGCAACTTCTCCACAATTGCACGTCCGATGCCACGGGCCCCGCCCGTGACCAGGGCTGTCTTCCCTGACAAGCTCATACCGCCTCCATCAATTGCTGCTCGACCCCCTGCAAATCATCGAGCCGATCGAGGCTGAGTATCTGCACATCCGCCAGTGTCCGTTTTACCAGTCCACCCAGGACCTTGCCCGGGCCGATCTCAACAAAGCGCTGGACACCCAGCCTCGCCAGTTCCTCCAGCGTGTCGGCCCACAGCACCGGTGAGGTGATCTGCTCAACCAGCAGCTCTTTCAGGCGGTTGGCGCTTTGCTCCGCCTTGCCGCTGACATTCGCGACTACCGGGAACTGCGGCTCGGCAAAGGTCAGTGTATCGAGAGTCTGCTGCAATTTTGTCGCGGCCGGCGCCATCAGGGGCGAATGAAAAGCGCCACCGACCGGCAACCTCACAGCGCGCTTGGCGCCCAGTTCTTTGGCAATCGGCAGAGCGGCCTCGACCGCGGCAATTTCGCCGGAGATCGCCAGTTGCGAGGTTGAATTGAAATTCGCCGGTACACAGACACCGAGTTCCGCAATCCGTTGGCGCAACTCTTCCAGCTTCTCGCGATCCAGCCCGATTACCGCTGCCATGGTGCCGGGGTTGGCATCACAGGCAGCTTGCATCGCCTTGCAACGCGTGTCTACCGCTTTGATCGTGTCGCTGAAATTCAAGACACCGGCGGCCGCCAGCGCGGAATATTCACCGAGAGAATGCCCGGCGGCAAAATCGGGTTGGATTTGTGATTCCCGCAGCATGGTCAACCAACTGAGGGAATGCAGTAGGATTGCCGGCTGGGTAACGACTGTCTCTTTGAGTCGCTCCTCTGGACCATTGAAACTTATTGCCGCCAGATCATAGCCGAGGATTTCCGATGCCTGGGTATAGAGTTGCCTGACTTCATTAGAGGCCTCATACAAGTCCTGCGCCATCCCGACATATTGTGACCCCTGCCCGGGGAAGAGAAATGCGATTTTACTCATTGATTAGTACCTCAACAGAACCGCGCCCCACACCAGACCACCACCAAAGGAGACCAGCAACACCAGGTCGCCCCGCTTCAGTCTGCCCTGATCGCGAGCTTCGACAAGCGCGATCGGAATCGAGGCCGAGGAGGTATTGCCGTAACGCTCGATATTGATGAATACTTTCTCTTCCGGTACACCCAGCTTCTTCCCCAAAGAATTGATGATTCGAATGTTGGCCTGATGGGGAATCACCAGATCGAGATCATCGACTGTCAGTCCTGCTTCTTCGAGCGCTGCGTTGGCCGATTGCGCCATCGAACGCACCGCCAGCTTGAACACCTCGGAGCCGTTCATTTTCAGGTATTGCACGCCGTTGTCGATATTGTCTATCGTCATCGGCTCGCGCGAACCACCTGCTTGCACATAAAGCAGACCATGATGACGGCCATCGGCAGCGATGTGAGTCGCAAGGATGTTGTTGTCGCCGTTCGCAGCGCGGGAAACAATGACCGCTCCCGCACCATCGCCAAACAGCACACAAGTGCCGCGGTCCTTATAGTTGGTAATCGAGGTCAGCGTCTCCGAACCGAACACCAGGATATTGCGATACTGGCCGGAAGCGACAAAGGCGCGTGCGGTCGTCAGCGCGTAGATGAAACCTACACAGGCAGCATTGACATCCATCGCGGCCGCATTGAAGGCACCCAACTCTTTCTGGACCAGCACTGCCGCCGATGGAGTTCTCATGTCCGGGGTAACCGTACCGATGATCAGCAAGTCGAGATCTTCGGGCTCCAGCCCGGCATCCGCCAGCGCCCGGCGGCCGGCGGCGATACACATGTCGGAGGTTACTTCGCCGGAATCGCCGACCACGTGCCGTTCCTTGATGCCGGTGCGAGTCGTAATCCATTCATCGGAGGTGTCGACTATTTTTTCGAGATCGGCGTTAGTCAGGATCTTTTCAGGCACGTAGGAGCCGATGCCGATGATTTTCGCCCCGTAGAGTTTGTCGCTCATTGTTCGACTGCCGCGCGCTGGTAATTGTCGATTCGCTCGCGAATATGACCGCAGACATCGGAGGCCGCCATCTCGGCCGCCACCTTGATCGCGTTAGCAATCGCGCGCGCCGAGGAGGAGCCGTGCGCAATGATACAGTTGCCGGCAATCCCCAGAAGCGGTGCGCCACCATATTCTGCGTAGTCAAAAGTGCTCCGGATACGGCGCAGGAAGGGGCCCATCAAGAATGCGCCGGTCCGCGAGAATAAGTTCGAACTCACCTGCTTCTTGATTCGCGTGTCGAGGAAAGTCTTCATCGATTCCGCGAATTTCAAGAGGATGTTACCCACAAAACCATCGCAGACAATCACGTCGACCGTGCCGTCAAGGATGTCCCGCCCCTCGACATTACCGAGAAAATTGAATCTGCCTTTGCTTAGCAGAGCGTGACTCGCGATCGCCACCTCGTTGCCCTTGCTTTTCTCCTCGCCAATCGAGAGCAGGCCGACGCGCGGGTTGCTGCGTTTCAAAACTCCCTCGGCATAGGAAGCACCCATCTGCGCGAATTGCAGTAGATTTTCCGGCTTGACATCGACATTGGCGCCGGAATCCAGCAGGATTGAGACTCCCTCAAGTTTGTTCGGGAAAGTCGAAGCGATTGCCGGTCGCGAGACTCCTGGAATCCGCCCCAGAGTGAGCACGGCGTTGGCCATCACTGCCCCGGTATTGCCGGCGGAAACCACGGCGTTGACCTTGCCCTCTTTCTGCATCCGCATCGCCACGGCAATCGAGGAGTCCTTGCGTCTGATTCCTTCGGTCGCGGCAGCGCCCATCTCGACAACCTCTGGGGCATGCTGGACCGAGAGCGGAATCTTCTTGAGCTTATATTTCATGATCAGGCGATCGAGGTGGCCGCGCAGCAATGCCTCATCCCCGACCAGAACGATCTCAACCTCTTTGGCGCCGTTTTTGGTCAAATAACGCAACGCACCCTCAACCAGAATGCCTTCACCCCGGTCGGCGCCCATGCAGTCGACAGCAATTTTCATTTCGCTAATAGGCTCAGTCTTCCCTGCCGGCGATAACCTTCACGCCCCGGTAATGACCGCAGGCTGGACAGATGTGATGCGGAAGCTTCATCTCGCCGCAACTGGGGCAGGTGCCCAGATTCGGCGCTGTGATTTTGTAGTGCGTCCGCCGTTTGCGGCCGCGTGTCTTGGAATGTCTCCGTTTAGGCAGTGGCATGGAAGCTCTTCTCGTCTAAGTTATTGAGTATACGAACCAGCTACTAATTTGCGTTTCCCAATTTTCGTAATCCTTCCCAACGGGGATCGCTTCGATCTTGCTCACAGTCACAACCACTCTCGTTGAGATTGGTTCCACATTTGGAGCAGAGACCGGCGCAATCTTCACGGCAGAGAGGCTTCAGCGGTACCTCCAGGCCAATCAAATCGCGCACATGCCGATCCAGATTGAGCTGCTCCTGCGACAGAGGATGCAGAACGAATTCATCATCAGTCGCATCAGCATCGCTAATCTGTTCTGCCGGAACAAGTTTCACCACAAGATTCAAGGGTGTCTCGAAGTCGCGGACATAACTTTCCACACAGCGCGCGCAGGTGAATTTCAGTCTAAAACTCACCACTCCGTTGAGAAAAACCTCATTCTCCACCCGATGGTGCCGGACCCGAAGTTCGACCGCGGAATCGAGATCAGCGAGATCGAGCTTCAGCGCCAACTCCTCAGGCGTTGCTCTAAGCAGAGATTCTTTCTCTTCAATCGTGATCCGATCAAGCAGAACCTCCATAGACGGGCGAATTTATTGGATTTGCTAATGGTTGTCAAGCTCAAAAAGAGGCCTGAAACGGGCCAGGATTATGGTTTCCCCGCCGCAGGCGCTGCCGGCAGCCCAACCCGACTGAGGGCAGCAGCAAAAACCCGGCAACCTTTTCAGGTTGCCGGGTCGAGGATATGGAACGTGTGAACTAGTTACCGTTCGGCGAGATATTCTGGTTCAGGCGGAAGAGGTTGTTCGGATCATACCTCTGCTTGGCTTTGACCAACCGGTTCCAGCTTTCGCCATAGGCGGCCTGCACCCGGTCGGTCTCATCGGCGGGCATGAAGTTGATATAAACGCCGCCGGTCGCGTGCGGAGTCATTTTCTGGAACAGCTCCCGCGCCCAGGCGATACATCTCTGGTCATCCTTAGCCTCATCCCAGCGGCAATGCACGTTCATCACGAATTCGGCATCGCGGTGGGGATAAGCGGTTGTCCCCGGCGCAACGCGGTTGATCGCGCCACCGAGCTGGCCAAAGAAGACCTCGCACTGTCCGGTCGGCACTTTCGCGGAGTATTCCACCGCCAGATCCAGTGCGCCGTCGCTGATCTCGGTGAAGTTGTGCGATTTCCAATAGTTACGCGCACCCGGGGTAAGCAGCGGATCGAAGGCCTGCTGCCAATTGACAAAAGGCATCATCCCGGTGTGCTCGCCCAGCACTTCGCCGAAACTCCGCAGTTTTTCGATAACTGCCTCGCCCTCCTTGGCCTCGCCGGTGTGGCAAAACGCCAGCACCACGACATTGGTGCCGTGTGAAGCCTCGGGCAGGAATGGCAACGGGGGGGCTTGACGCAGCACCACCCAGACGCTCGTATTGTCGGAGAGGCCGGCCGCGAACTCACGATACTTGCGCAGGACCTTCCCGATCTCCTTCTCAGGATAAACGACCAGCCCGCTCAGAAGGTCGGGACCGACCTTGTGCAGCTTGTAATCGAACCGAGTGACGACTCCGAAATTGCCGCCGCCACCGCGCACGGCCCAGAACAGATCCGGATGCGAGCTCTCATTCGCCTCGATGACCTGACCGTCGGCGGTGACGATCTCGACACCGGTCACATTATCGACTGTCAGACCATACTTGCGCGACAGCCAGCCAAAGCCGCCGCCCAGGGTGAGACCGGCGATGCCGGT
>JBDRQZ010000505.1:0-2782 GCA_043826025.1 bacterium
AGGGGTTCGATCCCCCTTGGGGCTAAATGTTTTTGATGGAAAGGTAGCCTGACTGGAAATGGCTACCTTTCTTCTTTTATCGGCCGGAATTTCACTACAGCGATGGACGACAGTAACGACCCGGCTTTCCGGTGGGGAGTATCTCTGGCCCGTCTTCGCCTCCTGGCGCGTTGACACAGACTCACCAGAGAGGTAATATAGATCAAATGATGAGGATGCTGCATTGAGCCACTTCTATTGGTTTGTGCAGATGTCCGCGAGAGCAGAGGATATGTCGTGAACGAGAATGATAAACCTCACCGTCGAGAGTTGCTGCTGGCATCGCTGCCGAGTCAGGCGCCGGAGATTGGCGTTTGGTTGGCGGCCTTGAGCGACAGCAGAGAGCGAACGCACAAAGCGATTGCCGGGATCGGAGAGGATGAACTGGATTGGGTGTCCGCGCCGGAGAGACACACGATCGGGACACTGCTCTACCACATCGCTGCAATCGAACTTGACTGGCTGTATGTGGAGATCCTCGAACAAGACTTTCCTGATGGCTGTGAATTGTGGTTTCCTGACGATGTCAGCGATGCCGCGGGTGCGCTTACGGTCGTGACAGGCGAATCAGCTTCAAGGCACAGGGAACGTCTGCATTGGGTCCGCGAGCAACTTCTTGCGACGTTGAGCGGTATGTCGACCGGGGAATTCCGCGAGGTTCGACACCTCGACGCTTACGATGTCACACCGCAGTGGGTCGTTCATCACCTGTTACAGCACGAAGCCGAGCATCGCGGCCAGATAGCAATCCTGCGAAAGCGGTTCAAGGCCTCCCACCAACCCTAGTCCAACAGGGCAAACCCTTAATCAGATTAGCGCCGTTCACCACTCTGTTCGCCAGCGATCAGACTGTCCGGTAGCGGACAGCAAGAATCCTGGAACAACACCTCCGCCCATTGTGCCACAAGGACTTAACTCCTGGCACGGTATTTGACTAACTTCACGTTGAGGAGACTATTACGATCCTGAAAGACAGGCAATGGACAGAAAACTCTCGACAGAGATTATCAGAAAAAGAAAGCTGAAACGGCTGGCCGCAGCAGCAGCCGTGATCGTGCTGCTCCTGGTCAGCTATTTTGCTCTTGGCGCTCTGCTCCAGCCCAGTCTCGATCTGAGTAAAATCAGAACCTCAATCGCCGCGCGAGGCAGTATCGAGGCGACCATTTCTGCGTCCGGAGTTGTCGTGCCGGAATTCGAGCATGTCATCACTGCACCGACCCAAACCAGGATCGACAGCCTTTATCTCCGCGCCGGCGATCCGGTGGCGCAGGGTCAGTCGATACTCAAGCTCAACCAGGATGAGCTCAGACTCGATTTCGACCGCGTCAGAGATGAACTTGACCTCCAGAAGACCAGAAAGCAGCAACTGGTACTCAAGCTGGAGCAGAACCAGGCGGACCTGGAAGCCAGCTACGAGATCAAGTCGCTGCAGCTTCGTTACATGCAGACCAACCTCGAGCGCGAGCGGAAGTTGTTCGCGGCCGGTGCCTCCAACGAGACGATTGTCGAGCAAGCCGAACTGGATTATGAAATCTGCAACCGTGAACTCAAACTGCTTTCCGTTCAGGTCGAAAACCAGCAGGCTTCGCTGCAGGCGGAATTGCGGGTGCTGGACCTGGAAATTCGCATCCGCGAGAGCGATCTGGCGGAGATCAGTCGCAAACTGGAATTGGCGGAGGCCAAAGTCGAGCAGGCCGGGGTGGTCACCTGGATCAATGACAACGTCGGTTCGGTCACCAATGTCGGCGAAGTCATCGCGCGGGTCGCGGATCTCAGTAGCTACAAAGTTGAAGCGCGGATCTCGGATATCCACGCCGACGAGCTCCAGGTCGGCTGCAGCGTCAGGGTCCGCATCGCCGAAACCACGCTGAGCGGCCGCATCAGCAGCGTTGAGCCATCGGTGGAAAATGGGGTCGCTTCCTTTGTGGTCGAACTCGACGAAAACGATCATCAACTGCTGCGCCCCAACCTGCGGGTCGACGTTTTCGTGGTGACCGCCTACAAAGACAATGTGATTCGGGTCGCCAACGGTCCCTTTTACTATGGCTCGCGCGATCAACAGATATTCGTGGTGGAGGGGGACAAGGCGATCCGCAAGACAGTAACTATCGGCGAATCGAATTACGACTATGTCGAGCTTGACGGGGACATACAGCCGGGAGATGAGGTCATTATCTCCGACATGCGCGACTACAAACACTTGAAACAGATAAGTCTGAAGCATAGATGAGGATGAGATGATCGCACTTAAGGATGTGGAGAAAGTCTATCGCACCGACACCATCGAGACCCTGGCCCTGACCGGCATCAATATGCAGGTGAATGATGGCGCTTTTGTCGCGATAATGGGGCCCTCAGGTTCGGGCAAGAGCACCCTGCTGAACATCATGGGTTTGCTCGACGCGCCCACCAGAGGCGTCATCACGATCGACGAACGAGCGGTGGCGGCGATGGGGGAACGGGAGGCGGCCCGGCTGCGTAACCACAAGATCGGCTTTGTGTTCCAGAGCTATCACCTAATCAGTGATCTGACGGTGCTGGATAATGTCGAGCTGCCGCTTCTGTATCGCAAGGCGCCGGCGGGTGAACGTCGCCGCAAAGCGCTCAAAGCGCTGGAGCGTGTAGGTCTGAGCACCCGCACCAAGCACTTTCCCAGCCAGCTTTCCGGCGGGCAGTGTCAACGCGTGGCGATTGCACGAGCGATAGTCGGCGAACCGGAGATCATTCTCGCCGACGAGCCGAC
>JBDRQZ010000506.1:0-4227 GCA_043826025.1 bacterium
CCGCGACTACACGATTCGGACCCTCGGTAAAGTGAAGAGTATTCAGGATATTGAAAACATTGTCGTCAAGCGGGAGCATGGCCGCGCGATCCGTTTGGCCGACATTGCGGTCATCAAAGATACCACCAAAGAGATCGAGTCGATCTCACGGTTGAATGGAACCCGTTCTGTCGGTCTCGGAATCATCAAACAGTCGGGCGGCAATGTCGTCGCGGTCGCGGACCTCGTCAAGGAACGACTGGTCGAACTCAAAGAGGTGTTGCCGGGCGATGTCGATATTGTCATCGTTGAAGACAACTCGAAGTTTACGCGCGATGCCGTCGATGACGTAATCGTCAACATGATCTATGGTTCGATTCTGGCGACCCTGGTGATCTTTCTCTTCCTTGCCGATATCCGGCCGACCATTATCTCCGGTCTGGCGATTCCCATCGCGATCGTTACGACCTTCGCTTTCATGAACTGGTTTGGCTTCACCCTGAACTTCATGACCCTGCTTGGTCTGTCGTTGGCAGTGGGGTTGCTGATCGACGACGCAATCGTCGTGATCGAAAATATCTACCGTCACTTCTCGTATGGCAAGAAGGGGAAGGATGCGGCACTTGATGCCGTGAAGGAAATCAGTCTGCCGGTATTGGCTGCGACGTTGAGTATTCTGGTGGTATTCGTGCCGGTGGCCTACATGCAGGGCATCGTCGGGCGCTTCTTCTTCGCTTTCGGCATCACAGTGGCAATCTCGGTTGCAGTTTCGCTCTTTGTAGCGTTCTGGCTGACCCCGATGCTCTCCTCCCGCTGGCTTACTGGTGAGGCGCAAGCGATAAAAGTCGGCACTCGCAATCCGATTTACAAAGTCACCAATGCCTGGAACCATGTCTTCGATTACCTCGGCGAAATGCTCAAACACGTGCTCACTTGGGCGTTGCGGCATCGATTCGTGACGCTTCTGATTGCGACAGCGGTGTTTCTCGGCAGCTTGTTGCTGGTGCCGCTCCTGGGCACCGAGTTTATCCCTCAGCATGATGAGGGACAGTACTATGTTTCTTTCAAAGCCGCACCGGGTACCAGTCTGGAGGGCACGGCAAAGCTGGTCGAAGGTGTCGAAAAAGCGATAGCACAGCAGCCGGAAGTCAGCGACTACTATACGCGCGTCGGTGGTGGCTCGACGCCGCGACATCGTGGAACCATCACCGTGCGGCTCAAGGATGTTGCCGAGCGTGACCGGACCAGTTTTGAGCTGGTCGGTGATCTGCGTGAGCGACTCGCCGCATACCCGGGCCTGCGCGTCTCCATCTCGCCGGAGCGACAGGAGGGCGGTTCGAGTGCACCGATTGAGATTTCGATCTCGGGCGATCAGGAGGAGAAACTGGCGGCCATCATGCATGCGGTGCAGGATTCGGTCCGGACCGTCGCCGGCGCGGTGGAGATCGACAACTCACTGGGTGAGGGCAAACCGGAGTTGCAGCTGGTGCTGGACCGCGAGCGCATCTCCGATCTGGGCCTGAATATCGCCCAATTGGGGCAGACCGTCAGGCAGTTAGTGACCGGCACGGTCGCGATGCGCTATCAGGAAGGCGACAAGGAAGCCGACGTACGTTTGCGGCTGCGAGAATCTGATCGCAATGATATCTCCGACCTCTCCCGCATTCTGATACCATCCGCCAAAGAGATCCCCGGCATGGACAATTTTCAGGTGCCGCTCTCTCATGTGGCCGATTTCGTGCAGACCAGTGCGGTGACGGAGATCAATCGCTATGATCGCCAGCGTACGGTGAAAGTGCTGGCCAATAATGCTGGCCGCTTTGCCGGTGATGTCCGCGCCGATGCATTTGCCAAAGCCAGCCTGATTCCGGTGCCACCGGGATATCGGGTCTACGCTTCGGGCGAGGCGGAAATCCAGGCGGAGTCCTTCTCTTATATTCTGGAAGCACTGATGCTGTCGATTATCTTCATCTATCTGGTGTTGGCATCACAGTTTAACAGCTATAAAGACCCCTTCACGATTATGCTCTCTCTGCCCTTATCGCTAATCGGCGCGTTTATGGGTCTCCTGGTGTTTGGCAGTTCCTTGTCAGTGATCTCCTTTATTGGTATCGTAATGTTAATGGGGCTGGTGACCAAGAATGCGATTCTGCTCATCGACTTTGCCAAACAGGAGATCAAAGAGGGAACCGCGCGCAATGAAGCGCTGTTGAAAGCCGGTATGATCAGGTTGCGACCGATTCTGATGACCAGTCTGTCGTTAATCTTCGGACTGATGCCGCTGGCCTTTGCGCTGGGACCGGGCGCGGAATTGCGTGCCGGAATTGCCCGCGCCGTGATCGGCGGTATGATTTCCTCCACCGTCCTGACTCTGGTTGTCGTCCCGGTGGTATTCACGGTCGCCGACGATTTCACCAATTTCTTCGGGAGACTCTTTGGCAGAGGAAAGCGAGTCAAAACTACCGAAACTGCTTGATTTCGGCGACCTGCCGGGCAGCAGCAAGCTCTGGCTCGACTTTCTTGCCGGGCGTGCGGTCGATTTCTATAAGCACTCCTATCATCAAAGCGAGAGCTATGAATATCTGCAGGAGCATCTGAAGTCAAGGCAGTTCGACCGGCTCTCGCTGGTCAAGGCTCTCAAACGACAAAACCAGTCCTTCGGCTCCGACGAAGCGACCTTCGCCAACATCGAGAAACTGGGCCATCCGGCTACTCTGGCCGTGGTCACCGGACAACAGGTGACTCTTTTCGGCGGACCGCTGTATGCTTTCTACAAAGCGGCGTTGGCAGTGAAGGTCGCGGCGACTAATTGCCATAGGCTGAAGACCGAAGTAGTGCCGGTATTCTGGCTGGCTGCCGATGATGCTGATCTGGCGGAAGCGGCAACAGCCTGGCTGCCGGTCGGCGATGAGCAATTGGCTGAGTTTGTCTTCAAGCCGCAGGTCGACTTGACCGGCTGGTCGATGTCGGAGGTGCTCCTCGATGAGGGCATCCTGACTCTGCTCGACCAGTATGAGCAAGCTCTGCCCGAGTCTGAGTTCAGGTCGGGGATCGTCGAGATTCTCCGCGAGTGCTACCAGCCCGGTCGATCCCTGGTGCAGGCCTTTGGTTGTTATCTCGCGCGGCTCTTTGCCGGTCATGGGCTGATCCTCGTTGATCCTTCCGATCCCGAATTGCGACGGCTGGCGCAGCCGATCTTTCAGCGAGAAATCGAATTGCGTCATCGCAGCCTGACCTCAGTCGCCAGCCGCAACGAGCAGTTGATTAAACGAGGCTACCATCTGCAGGTCACGCGACCGGATGACTACACCAATCTCTTTCTGCACGACGGCAAACGCCTGCGGATCGACCTGACCGAGGAGGGATTCAAAGCAGGCGAACACCTCTACAGTCAGGCTGAGATGGAAGCCCTGGTCAAGAAGGAACCGGACCGATTTTCGCCGAATGTCTTCCTGCGGCCGATCGTGCAGAGCCAGCTCTTCCCGACGCTGATCCACTTTGTTGGACCGGCAGAGGCGGCTTATCTGGCGCAAATCGCCGATCTCTATGAACTGTTTGGTCAGGAGCCGCCGATCATCTACCCACGATTCTCGGCAACATTAGTTGAGCGACAGGATGCCCGCGTTCTGGCTAAGCATGAGTTGAAAATCACGGCGCTAGCAGGTGAAGTTGACGCGCTGATTAACAGCATCTTTGCGCGCAGTTTCCCTGCCGATCTGGAGGAACGCTTCGCACGCGCCGAGGAACGAGTAGCAAAGATTCTCCATGAGCTGGTGGAGTCGCTCGACCAGCAGGATGAGGGGTTAATCACGACGGCGAAGCGCAGTGCCGGTCGTGTCGGACACGAGATTGAGGAGTTGCGGAAGAAGGCGTTCGCCGCCCACAAGAAGAAACATCAAGAGGTGACGCGACAACTGAAGCGCACCGCACTGCATCTCTTTCCCAAAGGTGGTCTGCAGGAACGAATTGTCCCGCTCAACTACTTTTTGGCCAAGTATGGACGTAATCTCTTAGAGAGCCTGCTGCAGGCAGTCGAGTGCGACAGCAGCATGCATCATCTGATTGAACTGGAGAATCTCTAAGTGAAGATAGGCATAACCTGTTATCCGGTGATCGGCGGCTCCGGCGTCGTCGCAACTGAGCTGGGCATGTATCTGGCCAAACTCGGCCACCAGGTGCATTTTATCAGCTACCAGGCGCCGTTCAGACTAGATAGGTTTCATGAGAACATCTTTTTCCATGAAGTTG
>JBDRQZ010000507.1:0-3278 GCA_043826025.1 bacterium
AGCAGCAGCAGCACGAGCAGAGTGTGGATGTCCGGTGGGAAGAACCTGACTCCTTCGAGTAGAGCCGCAACGCCCAGGTAGAAGGCCGAGAACATTGAAGTCCAGGCGATGAACACCACGATGTCGGGCAAGCGTGCATTCTGACCGGCTTTCTTAAGAATGACAATATAGTGAGCATAGACTACCCCGGTGAGTAATCCGAAAAGGATCCCCAGCGTGTACTGCCGAGTGAACTCCACCTGGTCGGTCGCCAGACCAACCAACAGCACCACGCCGATCATCGCACTTACCGCAGCCAGCAGGAATCGCAAAGTCAGCTTCTCTTTGAACAGAAAGAAGGAGAGGATCGCCGTCCCAAACACCTGAGTATTGGCGAGGATCGTCGCCAGTCCGGCGCCGGAGTAGATTATCGAGCGATGCCAGAAAAACAGATCGAGGAAGAAAACAAAGCCCGCCACGGCCGCATAGCCGATCACCTTGGATGAGATACGCAGCGACTTGCCCCGCAACAGACCGAACAGGAACAGAAAGCAGCCACCGAACAGGGTCCGCCAGAAGCCAATCCCGGTCGGCCCGAGATTGTCGACCCCGATCCACTTAACCAGAATCGCGGCGAAACTGATGCAGACCGCGCCCGCAGTCAGGATGAGAATTGCCCGGCCCTGGCTGTTATCTGCCATGGTTAGTGTTCCGTCCCAGCGACCAGTTGCGCCAACTCGGCCAGGCTCTTGACTTCGAGGTCTGGCTTGACCGCAGCGTCAGCCGCCGGGGTTGCGCCGCCGCCGGTTTGATCGTGCCGCCGGTTCACCCAGACCGTTGACAAGCCAAACTCACGCGCGGGAGCAATGTCGTGATAGAGACTTTGCGCCGCATGCAGCAATCGCTCCGGCTGACAGCTACAGCGCGCAAGCAGGGCGGCAAACATTGCTGGACTAGGTTTGTAGGCACCGACCTGTTGCGCGGTGATGATATCATCGAATTCGACACCGAGCGCACGCTCACTGGCCGCGAAAAGATCATCATCAATGTTGGAGAGAACTATGAGTCTAAATCGCTCCTGCAGCTTCCGCAACGCAGCTCCCGAATCAGGGAAGGGGGGCCATCGGGTTGGCGAATCGGCACAGGTTTCCAACTCATCAGGGGTCGGGGCAAAATCAAACTTCGCGCCGAAACGACTCAGGACCTCGCGCAGCACCTCGCGATAGGAGCGATATTCCTCTGACTCAATCGCTGACTCGATCTGTGCGTAATCCGCCAGCAACTGCTCTCGGTCGATCGCTATGCCTCGCGTGACTAGCACCGGCTGCAACGCCGCGCTGATGCCACCCTCCCAGTCGATCAGAGTGCCGTAGCAGTCGAAACTGATCGTGGTGAGTGATTCAAAGTCAAGCGCCAACCGCGATTTCTCCACTGCCGATATAAACGCAGCCGCCGCCGACACTCACCGAGGTAATCTCCTCGCCCTTAGTCCCGATCTCAACTTCAATCTCACTCGGACGCCGCATTTCGTACCCCTGCTCGCTGATGATGCGGGCGGTAGGGGCGGCCTCCACCAGACCGTGCTTGACCAGATAGCAGCCCAGGGGTCCATTGGCGGAACCGGTCGCGGCATCCTCCAGCACGCCGAGCCCCGGTGCGAACATGCGGCAGTGCACGGTAGACTCCGGCTTTATGGTTTGCATTGTGAAAGGCATCACACAGGGAGCTTCCGAATCTTTGAGAAAGCGGCTCCAGACATCGAGGCGCAGCCTGATATGACGAATGACGTCCAGTCCACGCAACGGCACGATCAGAAAGGGGACTCCACAACTGACAACCTGTGCCGGATGCTTTCGATCAAGCGCCGCTGAATCGAGCGACATCATGTCTGCGAGAGCCTGACGATTCGAGAACTCCGCTCCGAATTTCGGCAGGGGCTGACTCATTCTGACCAGTGTCGGCCGCCCGCTGCGCTCTTCGAGTTCGACATCAATCGGACCGACACCTTCGCCAAAACGAACTGTCGCCTTACCGCCGGCGAGCTTAACCTTACCCTCCTGCGCCAGCACAAATGCGGTTCCCAGAGTCGGGTGTCCGGCAAAGGGAATCTCCGACTCCGGCGTGAAAATCCTCACCCAGTAGTCATTCGCTTTCTTCTGCGGCGGGAAAACAAAGGTAGTTTCTGACAGGCTAAGTTCGTTTGCCAACTGCTGCATCAAGTCTTCCTCGATCTCTCCCGGCTCGGGGAACACGGCAAGCTGGTTGCCGGCAAAGGGCCGATCGGTGAAGACATCGACCAGATGATATTTCAAATGCGGCATCCCTGACTACTCCTCAGTATGGTTTCTGACATTGAGGGGAATGTAGAAAATCGCCGGCGGCTGCGCCAGCAAAACCGGTAGGTATTGCGGCGAGACGCAACGGCAGAAGCAGGCAATCTCTCTCAGGCTCGGCGGGCTCTCACGATTACGATTTCGCTTCAGTTGGCGCCCTTGGTCATCTCCCTGGCCCGCTCTTCGCCGGTCGGCCACTCGGCAGTCACCACGAACAGCCCGCGCAAGTCGCCGATGTCATAATCGCATGCCAGATCGTCGGGATAGTACTCATGAACAGCGGCCGCGACCACCTCATCCATGTTGCTCTCGGTGCCATGGCACTTGAGACAGAGCAACTGCGTTCTGATCGGCTGATAGTAGTGATAGATCGATAGGCTGTCGCCTTTTTCCCAGCGCTCGAAATAGGCCGGCGCGAGAGTGTCGGCGAAGTCCGCCATGATCGTGACCTCATCAGAGTTCGCTGCATTGGCCGGGTTGCGATAGCGATCGCTGACTCGGCCGATGGCCCAGCCGCCATGTGAGTTAGCCGTGGCTACCTTGGGCGCCTCGCTGCGACAAACATAAATCGCGTTGCTCGGACCGCCGGCAGCGATTGCCTCTGTCAGCTTGCCTTTCAGCTCGCCGGCAAAGTCATCGACTAGTTTCGCCGCCGCCTGCCGGAAAAGTTCTTCATCCTGAGAACTCAGTTGCCCGGCCGGCTGCTTGCCACAGCCACCGCAAGCTAACAGAAGCAGCCCGGCAACCACGATGAGAGTAAATCGGTGCATGATATCCTCCCCGGATACAACCCTAATTCAATTAAGCTTGCGCCGCAAATTCCGCAAAGACAAAAATGTCATTATTATCCACTTGTCTTGTGGCACCGAATCAAGTAGCTATCTTAACTTAATGTGCAGAAAAGCGATAGTGACCGGTGCAAGTTCGGGGATCGGCAGAGCGCTGGCCCTGAAGCTGGCCTCGGCA
>JBDRQZ010000508.1:0-7657 GCA_043826025.1 bacterium
GGCTGGGATTTCGAAGGGACGACGATCTGGGATGGCCCCTACGCCTCAGGAGCTTCTGGGACTTATGGCTATAGTTGGTCTGCAGTCGGTGTCTATAATGTCAAAGTCACTGCGCGCGATGAACTTAACGCACTGTCAGGCTGGTCGCAACCCCTGCAGGTGACTGTCTACCTGTGCGGCGACGCCAACGATGATCAGATTGCCAATATCACGGATGCGGTCTTCATTATCGATTACATCTTCAACAGTGGTCCGGCTCCGGAGCCGCTGGAATCCGGAGATGCCAATTGCGATACGATTACGAACATCACCGACGCCGTGTATTTGATCGCTTACATATTCAATGACGGTCCGGCACCCTGCGAGAACTGCCGCTAAAAATGGGTGGATCGCAGACAAAAAGGAGTTGCTTTCAGGCTTGAATCTTCTATTTTGTATTAGAGGAAACCTATTACCTGTTACGCGGTAAGGAGAACTCCCGTTAGCAAAAAAATCACACTTCTGGCAGTAATCCTAGGCTTTGCTGGTACAGCATTCCTACACCCAGTCATGGCAGGTGATAAGCCAAAAGAGAGCGCCGTCGTCGCTTTCGTCGATCTTGACGGTGACGGCTTGAATGATAGCGCTGCTGACAAGGACAATGACGGGATCCCTGACCCTTATGACAATGACGTCGTCGCTCCGGCACCGGATACGACCGGCCTCTACGATTTCTTCGATCTGGGAGCGATGAATGATGAATTCAAGGCCGATATCGAACCGCTGATTCCCAATTCTCAGGCTTTTGCGAGGGCGAGGGTCTCTATGATCTGTCTGGCGCAGAGTCGCGGCGGCTTCGGCTCCGGCGAGAACTTTGGACCCGGGGAGGGTATCGGCAGCGGCGCCGTGCTCGGCGGGGTCTGTGAAGGCGGCGTTTGCTACTAATCTAAATCGCTAATGAGATCGCTGCTCGCCCTCATCATTGCCGGCTTCATGCTGGCCATCCTTCCATCTACAGGTACCTATGGCGATGTGATTCTTGAAGTCGGTCTCAATGGCGGCTATACCGACAACCTGCTGTCCGATTCCACTTCGCTCTCGGATCGCCATTCTTCCGAGTCGGTCTCGGTGCGTTACTATCCGCTATCTTTGCTGGAGGTCAGCGCCAGTGTCGATCACACCTATTATGATCGAGTCCTGAATCTCACGAATTATCACACCGGCCTCTCGCTTACCTTTATACCGACCAAGGCCGGGGCGCGCTTCTCGGCGTACCTGACAGGCACCTATGGCGGGAAGCGCTACCGTCAGGATTTCAATGACTATGACAACAATGACTTCGCCGGCACGCTATCCTGTGGCTACCGGCTCCTGCCGAACTTGTTGCTGCGTGCCGGGATGCAGTTGATGGGCACTGCCTACCTGGCCTATGATTCCGGCGATCAGCAGTCGCTGGAATTTTTCAGCGGGATGAATGTCACTCTGCCTTACAACAATGCCTTCGATCTGGAGGTCGGCTACGGTCTGGCGGACCTTCGGCACTATCCTAATCCGGAAGTCATAACGAGGAACATCGAGTTAAAGACGTTTGATCCCACTAACCCGGAAGGCTCGTTGGAGAATGGAACTCTCCGCTCAATCTACGTTTCCCCGCGAATTTCGCGCCCAATCGGCAATAGGACAGGTATTAGCCTGGCTTTCACCAACCGTATCTTCCAGAACTCCTACAAGATGGTGGTGGCCGGTTCTTCAGTCGGTTTGCTTTCGCCCTGGACCGGAATGTGGGATGGCTGGTCGGCTACACTGACGGTCAAGACATATTTGCTGCCTAGTTTCGTGATTAGCGGCGGGTTGGGGTATTGGGAAAAGACTTTTATCGATGTTCTGGATGGCAATGATCTGCCAAAGTTTATTCCCTACGACCGTGAAGACTATCAACGACGAGTATTCCTGACCATTCAGCGACCTGTAACTCTCGGTGGGATTGTACTGCAGCCTAACCTGCAATTGAGCTACGTGAATAACACAAGCAATATGACCAGCCACAAGGCCAATTGGCCAAGCCCGGCTGACAATCTTTACGACTACTCCGGATTTACCGCTACCGTCGGAATCAGTTTCCGCCTGTAGCCTGATGAAATAGCATAAACAGAAGTTTTGTGAGGCCCCGATCAGATCGGTGGTCGGGTGTCCGCGAGTACCACAAAACAAACGTCAAGGAGCGTTGAGGACTTATGGAGCTAAAGAGAATTTCCCGAGCACTGGCCGTGATCGCGGCCATCGGCATCGCTGCAGCGATACCAGTAACAATTGATGCGGCGTCCGGACCGGCCGCACTGCAAAGCCTGGAGGTCCAGGAGCACTACTTCGACTGCATGGTCAGAGTTTTCGTGGTCGAACCGGATTCTCGTTACGACGACAACGGAGGTTATCCTTTCGGATTCGGTTTGCTTGATGTTGCGCTCGACGAAGCGGTGACGCTGGAGAACGATGATCCGTATACGAACAGTTTTGTCTGGAACGGCACTGCCGCCGGGTTTGGCGATATCACGCAGAACAATATTATGGTAATTGCCGTAGTATCGACGGCTGACTCCTATACGGGTTATTCCGACCCGCCGTCAAGCGGTGCCTTCGATGTTCACGAGGTGCAGGCCACTGCGGCCGCGCTGCCGGGCGAGACCGGCACCGAAGATGCCAGCGGCAGCTATACGCACACGGTTTTTCTGATCGAAGGTACCCAGCATACCTGTGTCAATTGCCCGCTGACTAACTTAGCTATGGACGATCTGTGGAATGGCGGTGATTATCAGTTCTACTATGCCGCTTTCGTAGAGGATATGAATACCGCCGCAGACGACCATCTGCACAGCCAGTACAATGTCGTCGGCTTCCCCACTGTATACACAGATGGCGGTCTCGGCGTGAATATCGGTGGTGATGCCGATTCGGCCACCTATGGCGCCGCCGTACTGGCCGCCTCGACGAATCCAGTGCATGATCTCGATCTCTCCGTCACTCTGAACTGGCTCGGTTCGGCGCAGCTTGGGATTGAGGTCTCCGTCGCCAGCAATGAGCTGACCAACAACGCGCCCCCGGCGCCAAGCACGCCCGACGGTCCTGAGCAGGTTACGGTCGGAACTCCGGTCAGCTTTGTTTCAAGCGCGACCGATGTCGACGGTGATTCGCTTTGGTACCAGTGGTGTGTGAGTGGTTTCTGTTTTGACTGGTACGGACCCTATGCCTCCGGAGATACCACGATGATAACGCGCACGTTCGGCGCCACCGGCAATGTCGGCGTTTATCTGAAATGCAAAGACAAGTGGGCGTCGTCGCTGGAGTCGGATTCGCTTACGATTACGGTAGTCAACTATGTCTGTGGCGACAGTAATGCCGACGGCGTGCCGAATATCACCGATGCGGTCTCTCTGATTCAGTACATCTTCGCCGGTGGCCCGGCGCCGCAGCCGTTAATCGCCGGCGACTGTAATTGCGATGGCGTGCCGAATATTACCGACGCCGTCTATCTGGTCCAGTACATCTTCGCCGGTGGCCCAGCGCCCTGCGCAGACTGTCCGTAAACCGGGATTCTCTCAGGTGATGTGACAATGAATGATAATTTAGGCATAGAAAAGAGTAACGAACCTTACGGGAAGGAGTTAGCGCCTATGGTCAATCGAGGAAAGGTCTGCATGGCAATCGCAGCGATTCTCCTGTTGCTCTGGGGAGCAACATCAGTGGCGACGACGCAGTTTTCGCCGATTGAGAAGCTGCCCCAGGAGTTGCAGGAATCGATGACTGCGCCGGTGTTCGACATTGATGCGCACTCGTACTCTTACGAGTTGCGAGTCTACGTCGTGGAGGACAGCTCGCGTTGGAAGGATGACACCAATCGTCCCTACGACTTCGGCTTTCTCGCGTTCGCGGTCGATCAGGATGTGGAGTTGACGTACACCGATACGTTCACCACCAGTGCCGTCTTTGATGGCTCGCAATACGGCTACGGCACTATCGTCGAGCCCAACATCTCGGTGATTGCGGTGGTCTTCGATTCCGAGTGGTCCTGGGCTAATGCGTATCCGGGCCATAGCGGATACCAGTTCCAGTCGCATCGGGTGCAGACATCTGCGAAGGCCAAATCGGGTGAGACCGGCTACGATAATCACTCCGGCGGCTACTCGCATACGGTCTTCATCGAGGAAGGCACGGCCACCTGGTGAGGGTACTGCCCTGCGACGCGGTCTGCGTTGCACACTATCTACGAAGGCGGCGGCTACCAATTCTATTATGCTGCACTGGTGGGTGACGTCAACAGTCGGGCCTATAGCCGTCTCGATGCCGACTACAATTTTGCTGGTTATCCGAGCTGCTTTTTTGACGGCGGCGCGGCGGTGCTCGTCGGCGGCTATCCCGATGCAGCCTCCTATACCAACTTGATCAATCAGGTCTACCACGATCCGGTGGATGACCTCTATTTGTCGGTCTCGATGGAATGGATTGCCGGTGACCAGTTCCGGGTGGATGTCGAGTTGGCCAGCAATGATCTGACCAACGCACCACCGGAAAAGCCCGCGCTTCCCAGCGGACCTGCAGAGGTCGATGAGGGTGGTGGTGGCACCTACGTGACCAGCACTACCGATCTCGACGGCGATCAGATCTGGTATCAGTGGTGTGTCGGTGAATTCTGTCTCGACTGGTATGGCCCCTACGCTCCGGGCGACACCTGCCAGTTGTCCCGTACCTTCGGTGCGGCGGGTGAGGTCGAAATTCATGTCACGGCGAAGGACAACTGGGAAGAGTCGGTGGCTTCCGATCCCCTCCTGGTGACTGTGATCGAACCGGTCTGCGGTGATGCCAACCGTGATGGCTTCCCGAACATCACTGATGCGGTGATGCTTATCGACTTCATTTTCAATCAGGGTCCGGCGCCGGAGCCACTCTCCGTCGGCGACTGCAACTGCGATCAAATCACCAATATTACCGACGCAGTCTTTCTGGTTGACTACATTTTCAACAGCGGCAGCGCACCCTGCGAGGCGTGCCCGTAAGACTGCTGGAGATTGTTGACAAGAAGAAACCGGCAGGTCGCAACGACCTGCCGGTTCTTCGATGTTTGCTTCTGTAGTCCAGTTCAACTGGCGGATATCTTGTCAGTCAGCAAGCGCACCAGATCAGGAATCTTCACCCGTTCCTGCTCCATCGAATCGCGGTCACGCAGGGTGACGGTCTCATCCTCTTTGGTCTGACCGTCGATGGTGACGCAATAGGGAGTGCCGATCTCATCCATCCGCCGGTAACGGCGACCGACTGCGCCCGATTCATCATAGAAGCACTTGAAGTGCTTTTTGAGATTGTGGAAGAGTTCAGTCGCAATCTCCGGCATTCCATCCTTCTTGACCAGCGGGAAGACACCCACTTTGACCGGCGCGATCTTGGGCGAGAACTTCAAGACCACCCGCTGCTCGCCTTTGACCTCTTCCTCATGGTAGGCATCGACCAGGAGCACCAGCAGGGTGCGGTCGCAACCAGCCGAGGTCTCGACGATGTAGGGGACAAACTTCTCATTGGTTGTCGGGTCAAGATAGGTCAACTGCTTGTTGGTGGCCTCGATGTGGCGCGAGAGGTCGAAATCGGTGCGGTTGTGGATGCCTTCCAGTTCGCGCCAACCGAAGGGGAATTCATATTCGATATCGTAAGCCGCTTTGGCATAGTGGGCCAGTTCGCCCGGACCATGCTCGTGGAAGCGCAGTTTCTCTTTGGTGATGCCGAGCCGGTAGTACCACTCCATCCGCACTTCACGCCAGTACTCGAGCCATTTCTCATCCTCACCCGGCTTGACAAAGAACTGCATCTCCATCTGTTCGAATTCGCGGGTGCGGAAGATGAAGTTGCCCGGCGTGATCTCATTGCGAAAAGCTTTGCCGATCTGCGCGATGCCAAATGGCACCTTCTGTCGTGAAGGTCCCATCACATTGAGGAAGTTGACATAAATACCCTGGGCCGTCTCCGGTCTCAGGTAGATCGTGGCGGAATCATCCTCAACCGGCCCCATGAAAGTCTTGAACATCAGGTTGAACATCCGGGGCTCGGTCAACTCACCACCGCAGGTCAGCGGCGACTTGGAGGGCTTCTGCGGGCAAACCGCGTTCTCCAAATCATCGGCGCGGAACCGCGCCTTGCAGGTCTTGCAGTCGACCAACGGATCGGTGAAGGAACTGACGTGTCCGGAAGTGTGCCAAACTTGTGGATGCATCAGGATTGCCGCATCGACACCTTCAACATCATCCCGCTCCTGGGTCATTGCCTTCCACCAGAAGTCCTTGAGGTTGCGTTTGAGCTCGATGCCGTAGGGGCCGTAGTCCCAACAACTGCCGAGACCGCCATAAATCTCCGAAGATTGAAAGACAAAGCCGCGACGTTTACAGAGAGAGACGATTTGCTCCATGCGGTCAGGTGTCTTGTTCGCCACTACTGCCTCCAGAAGTTTCGCTACTGTTTAGTTTGCGCAGGAAATCAAAAGAGCGCAAGGTCGCGCGCCGCCCGACATGATACTCGGTCAACGCCGTCAGCAGATCTCTGATTTCGCGCATCTGGGCCTCAGTGGGGCTAACCTTACCCCGGGCCTCAATACTTGTTGTCGTCAACCGGCGCAGGACCTGCAGGGTTCCCATCTGGAGAAACTGCAGATTACCCGCCGCCTCGCGGCAGTCGCTGCACACGACGCCGCCCACGGCGGGACTGATTGCCACCCGCTCACCGGTGATCGGTTTGCCGCACTGGCAATGGTCCAGTTGCGGCTCGTAACCGACCAATATAGTCAGCCGCAGCCAGAAATGCAAAAGCTCCCGTTCCAGATCACGGGCGGGCGAGAGGTTTAAGAGACGGAGATATCGTTTCAACAGGTCGTAAACCTCGCGATTGACCTCCCCTTCCGGCAAGTAGAGGTTTGCGAACTCAAGCCCGGCGGCGCCATAACCAAAACGGGCCGCTTCCTTAGGAATGTTCTCAAATGACTCGATTGCTTCAGCTTTCGAGACATAATCGACGCTTTGTTGCTCGCGGTGATAGAACTGCGCTTCGGTCACGGTGAAATACTGCAGCGCCTCAGCCAGCGCCGAGCCGGGTCGGCTGGCGGCACGGGCCACCAGCGAGAGTTTGCCGAATTCCGGAGTGAGTACGGTCAGCATCAGGGAAGTGTCGCGCAACTTGATTCGCCGCAATACCAGCAGTTCACTGCGTTCCAGCGACATCGGGCGACCAACGGTGGAGGTTAGAACTCGATGACTTTTTCGTTGGGGCGAGCCAGGCGATAGTGTTGCCGTGCCAGCTTTTCCAGCAGCAGAGAATCATTTTGCAACCGGTCGATCAGAATCTCCAGGTCAACCAGCTTGGCGGTAAGCTGCTGTTCCTGCTCCTCAAGCGAGCAGATTCGCGACTTGGCATCGGCGATCGCCAGCAAACCATATTGGCCGGCAAACAGACTGTAACCCACCGCGAGCACCAATACGAGAAAGAGAAAGCGCACGGCGCGCCCCCGCCAGGCGACAGCTTTGCCCACCAGCGGACTCATTTTTTCTTCCCCGACAGATTAAAGAAGGCGTCGCGACCGGCATAGCAGGCCATGGTATCGAGCTCTTCTTCGATACGAAGCAGGCGATTGTATTTGGCGACCCGGTCG
>JBDRQZ010000509.1:0-3640 GCA_043826025.1 bacterium
TTGCCGATCGGTGAAGCCGCGACGTTCAAGGGTTTTGTCGACCTGGTGCGGATGAAGGCGTTCGAATATAGCGATGATGGCTCGGTGGCCGACACCGCGATCCCGGCCGACCTGCAGGCGGAATGCGAGGAAGCCCGGGGTAAGCTGATCGAAGCGGCGGCGGAGGCCGATGATGCGCTGCTCGAAAAGTACTTCGATGCCGGCGAGTTGACCCCGGACGAAGTGCGCGACGGACTCGGCAAAGCGATTGCCAATCGCGTGCTCTTCCCGGTGTTTGTTACCGGCGCCACGAAGTGCAGCGGCGCCGCACCGCTCATGGATTTCGCGGCCCATTACTTCCCGAGTGCGGCACTAGTCGGAAAGATGAATGTTCTCAAGGGCGAGGAACTGACTGAGATTGAAGTTGGTGCGGATAAGCCGGCTCTGGCTTTCGTTTTCAAAACCCTGATCGAGAAACATGTCGGCGAATTGACCATGGCCCGGGTCTATTCCGGAACACTGAAGCCGGGGATGGAAATCAGCAATCCGGGACGTGGGGCGACCGAAAAGCTGGGACAGATGTTTGCACTGCGCGGTAAGGAGCGCATTGATGTCGAGTGTCTGCCAACCGGCGATCTGGGTGCTTTGGTCAAACTCAAAGAGACCCAAACCGGCGACACCCTGTGTGATAAGAGCCTGGGCGTCATCGTGCCGCCAATCGAGTATCCGTCACCCAGCATCGAATTCGCAGTCAAAGCGGTCGGGAAGGGTGATGAAGAAAAAATGTCGGGCGGTCTGAACGGGCTGCGTCGCGAAGACCCGACTTTCCAGTATGAGGTCAACGGTGAGCTTAAGCAGACGATCCTGCGCGGGCAGGGTGAACAGCACCTCGACGTCGTGGCGAGCAAGCTCAGACACAACTATGGCATTGAGGTCGAGCTGTTCGAACCGCGAATTCCTTACCGTGAAACGATCACCAAGAAAACCGAGACGCAGTACCGCTACAAGAAGCAAACCGGCGGTCGGGGGCAGTATGGTGACGTTCATCTCCGTCTCGAACCATTGCCGCGGGGCAGTGGCTTTGAGTTTGCCGATGAGATAACCGGCGGCGTGATCCCGCAGAAGTTCATCCCGGCGGTCGAGAAGGGGGTTGTCGAGGCGATGCATGAAGGCGCGCTGTCGGGCAACCAGGTGGTCGATATCAAAGTAGCTCTGTTCTTCGGCTCCTACCACACCGTGGACTCCTCCGAGCAGGCGTTCAAAACTGCCGGGTTGATGGCATTCAGGCAGGCCTTCCAGCAGTGCGATCCGGTGTTGCTGGAGCCGATCTATGATTTGGAAGTTCAGGTTCCGGAGGATTATACCGGCGATATCATGGGTGATCTTTCGTCCCGTCGCGGCAAAGTGATGGGTATGGAACCGAAGGGCAAGTTTACGCTGATTAAGGGGCAGGCGCCGCTGGCGGAGCTGTTCAAGTATTCGACCTCGCTGCGCTCCATGACCGGGGGCCGGGCCCGCCACGTGCAGAGATTTAGCCACTACGATCCGGTTCCCAGAGAGGTTACCGAGAAGATCGTCGAGGCGCACAAGGCGGCCAGAGAAGCCGACAAATAAGCCTGCCGACCCAAGCAAGTCGAGATCTGGGCCTCCCTTCCGGGAGGCCTTTTTTGTTGTCTTGCAAAAACTTGTGCCGCTCGTGCGAGATTTTTTGTTGACTGGTCTCCTCCAATATCGTAGCACAATAGACGTATCTGGGTGAGACAAGTATGGATGATGGAAATTCAAACGATAGTCAGGGAGGTGATCGACAAGAAATCGACATCGTGATAAGCAGAAGTAAAGGAAAGGTTTAGAAATATAAACTCAATCACGGAAGGATGCACATGAAACGGACTCTATTGATTCTCGTGGGCCTCATGCTCATCGCAGCCAGCCTCAGCGGCCAGGGCCTCAAGGGCACGATGATGATCACCGGTTACGGCGGCTACACGCTCGGTTTTGGCGATGCGTTCAAGGACTATGACCTGGGCTACTACAAATTTTCCAGCTCGGCCGGTATCACCTTCGGCGGGATTTTCACCTATTTCGTTAGTCCGAAGTTCGGGATCGGCGGCGAACTCTACATGCAGAGTTACAAATGGGAATCGGAGTACACCGGACCGACCGGGATTTACTATCTCGACTACTCCTACTCCGATTCGGAAACCAAACTGAATTTCCTGTTTGACGCGCTCTATCCGCTGAACTACAGCGATGAAAAGGCGATGTATCTGATCTTTGGCGCAGGTGCCTATGACTACGGCGACACCGAGATTGGTGCGCACGGTGGCATCGCATACATGAAACAACTATCGCCGAATATCGATCTCTATATCGCGCCGCGTTTCCACGTCGTGTTCGCTGACGAGACCGTGATGATGGTGCAGATCACTGCCGGCGCTGCCTTTGGCTTCGGCAAGTAGAACTTCAACTACAGATTTTTGGCACAAGCGAAAGGCGAGCCTGATCCAGGCTCGCCTTCTTTTTTGGCAACCGCGAGTGTACCAGGCGGCAAAACAATACACACTGCACAAGAGCTCTTTTCGAACGTCTCTGATTCAGAAGCAAGAAGAGTCTTGCGTCAGGCGAGCTACCGGACTATTCTGAGATCGTGGGGAGCAGGCATCAACAGAAGCTACAACAGCGCCCATAAAAGATAGCCCGTAAGACGGGGAGGAGGTGAGAATGAAGCACAGGCTTGGCACGATTCTCGCACTTTTGGCGTTCCTGCTGGTCGGTTGTGACGATTGTGATTGTCCGACTTGCCCAACCGATGAGCCGGAGCCGGAACGCGGCTACGAAATGCTCTACAGCTATGTGGGAATGGAAGATTACTGGGTCTACACCTACAGCACCAAGACCGGCGAGGTTCTCGACTCAGTAAGATATGGCAACTATCCCTTCTCGGATGTCATAGTCTCGCCCGACGGGCAATATGGCTACTACACAGTACGAAGCGTCGATCTGGAGGGTGGCTATGCGACGTGGGTCACTGACTATGCTGATGGAGACACTCTGGCATTTACCGGCGGGTTGGGTGGGTATTCGCTTGCGCTCTCGAAAGATGGTCGTTTTCTTGCAACGGCTAACGCTCGCGATCTCACTATCTTTGAGGTCCCGAGCCTGAGCGTAGTGTTCAGCGGTCCTGATTTCCAGCCGGGGATTGCCGATTTCCACTATGAGCGAAACGTCTTGTACGTACCTCTGCGAGAGGAAGACAGCTTGCTGGTTGTCGATCTTCGCGTGGATCCGCCGGCGGCCTCCAAATGCCAACTGCGGGGCTTAGGCGGTGGTGAGCTTCATGGATTAGCAGTCGTGTACGCTTCGGCAGAGAACATGCTCGTGCTGCGTGCCGCTTACTTCAACCGCTACACGCTCCAGCTACTGGATGCAGATAGCCTGACGGCCGTGGCTGAAATGCCGGCCCAACTGAGCGAACCGTATGTTCACCCCGATGGTAGGCGCGTGTTCTTCTACACCAAATGGAATGAGATTGGCACTGTCCCGGCTACTGTGTGGATGCTCGACGTTTCAACGCGAGTTCTCCGGAAGTTGCTGTCGGCCGATGGTATCGGGCTGCCAGTTGAGTACTTCCCCGGGCTCTCTCCCTTCGGCTTCGATT
>JBDRQZ010000510.1:0-3906 GCA_043826025.1 bacterium
ATCTCGAACAGAGCTGCTTTGTCCATGGCCCAGAGGCGATACCAGGACGCGAGCGGCCGAATCGAGGTATAGGTTGGCCCATGCTCTGCATATAGCTCCAACTCCTCCCAATACTGGTACATAAACCAATCAGTCGAGTACACACGATCAATCAATGTGCCGCGATCGCTTCCTGCCGTAGCCGACGTGATAGAAGCGGAGATTAGGAGCAACACCCCCAGCAGCAAGCGCGTTCTTGTTCTGTTCATCTCAGGAGTAAATAGACTGGAACCGCCCCCAAGTCAACCAAAAGCGGAGAGGGTGGCTGGAATCAGCCACCCTCTCAGGTTGGAACAAAGTCTTATGATAGACTACGGACAATCCACACAGGGTGCTGGTCCGCCGTTGAAGATGAACTGAATCAGATAGACCGCATCGGTGATATTGACGATGCCGTCGCAGTTGGCATCGCCCGCCTCCACCGACACCGGGTCGGGACCATCGTTGAAGATGTACTGAATCAGGTAGACCGCATCGGTGATATTGACAATCGCGTCACCATTGGCATCACCGCAGGCAAAGCCCTCAAAGGTCGGCACCAGACTGCGCAATCCCCAGCAATCCCAGATAAAGCAAGCCGGTTGAGTGCCGAACGGCTCGAAAACGATCTGCCCCGGCCCCGGCGCGGCAACCGCGCCCAGCGGGATCAGGTAGTCGCCCGGCGCGAGGATATCCAGCACCACTCCGGTTGGCGGCAACTCAGACGTTGGACAAGTCACGCGCAACTGCCCCGGCACTTCGACTCCTGCCACTCTGATAAAGAGCTCCATGTCATCCCACCAGGGATTCGTGGCAGGCGCGTTGAATTGCGCCTGATAGAAGTCGCAGCCGCCGCAGGGACCAATCAAGGCCGGCACGTCCTGCAAATTGAAGCCATCTGCAAAAGTGCTGTTCGAGGTGTGAGGCCCGACAATCGAGTAGTTGAACTCATCACCGGAAGCGTCAGAACCGCCGCAGGAACCGCCGGCGAAGTCTTCACGGTTGGAAGCCGCTGCGGTCGAATCCTGTTTCACGCTCGAGGAAACCGTCAGCGTGAACATGCCGTTGTCATTGTGCACCCAGAAGGTGCCACCATCCTCACCGACATTCAGGTAACGCCGGTTGTTGCCCTCCTGATACCCGGCACTGCCCGGCAAATTCCAGTTGAAGGTCTTCACCCTCGTCTTGCTGCCGTCGGCGTTCTCCTTGTAGACACTGATATTCCCGCAACCGCCGCTACCTTTGAAATCGAAGCAGAACTGGCCATTCGGCGGGCAGACGATCTTCTTCCACTCGCAGTATTCCTTGAACTGATAGCGGACAAAGCTGGGACCGGCTTCATCGTGTGAGCCGGTGGCCTGAGCGGCGCGCGCGGAGTCTTTTTGGCGTTTGCCCTCCAACGCGGTGCGAGTCGCTCCCGGCGGCAGGGTATCGATAATCTGCTGGAGGGAATCGGCACGACGCTCCCAGCGATCAATCCAGCCCTGGAGCCAGGTGCGATACCAGTTGCGCGCACTGTCGACCGCGGTCTCGTAAGCATCGCCGGCAGTGAGCCTCTCTATCTTCTTTTTCAGGTATTCGTGCACGCCGGTATCTCCAGACCAACCTACCGTATTGGGGCCGGCGGCGGAGTTGCCATGTACTTCGGTGTGACCCTTGTCATCGATAGTCTTGAGCGTGTCGACCATGTCGCCGCCATAACACTCGATGAACTCGTCGTACAAAACGTCAAGGCTGGAGTCGCAGAGGGCCTGCTGCATGTCGGTGAACTCGCGCGGGGAGAGACGGTTGGCGCCAAGCAGCACCGCGCCCTGATCGTTGGAGCCATGGTTGGTCACCATTTTCTGCACCGTGGTAGGTTTATTGTCGCGATGACACTGGGCCACTTTTTTGGCAATCTCATCATGCGCCGCCTGGATGTTGGCCTCAGTTGCCTCATCTACCGCCGAATCGGGAATAACCCCCGAGTTGTCCGAGTCTCCATCGAAGTAGATGACTTTGACATTCTCCGGGCAGTAACCGCCACCACCCATATCTGAGTCCTTCGTCTTGTACTTATAAAGCGCCTCGATATTCTGCCAGTAGGAGGCCTTATTGCTTGCAGCATTGCCGCCGCCGCTAATCAGAATCGCGAATTTGCAGGGATCGCAAGCCGCTGCCGGACCGAAGAGGTCCTCGTCCACATCATAGGAGGGCAATGGCGGCGGCAGGTCGTAGCCATGATAGATGTATTCATACGACGTCGCCGTAATCGTGATCTGTAGTGTATCGGAGGGATAGATTACATAAGGCTCCGGAGCCGTGGAGATCGTGCCGGTCACCTTCATGACACCGCCATACCAGAAGTCGGGATCAGGCAGCGTGCCGTCGAGGAAGAGAATGCTGCTCGGCGGCATTAGTTCGTCGGCCATGTAGTCGCCATACTCGGTAACCAGTTTGCTGTCCTCATCCGAGACGAATTCTCCGAAGACCGTCACCATCTGGCCATCCAGCGCCGCAATATTGTCATAAACTTCGGGTATCGTGTAGAAATCGGGCGGCGGCGCGCAACCACTCTGAGCCGCATCGAGCCCCAGCGTAAAAGCCCAGATCTGACCTGGGAAACCGAAGTCAGCTAGATCGACCAGCGTGTCCGCCGCGAAATTGTAGCTGATGCAGGATCCCGGCGCTTGATCGGTAAACAGATCGAAACAATTGACGCTGTCGACGAAAGAGAAGCTGATGAAAAACGGGCCATAGATGCAGATCGTATCGACAAAGTCCACACCGAGCGTACCACAGCCGGGGCCGCCGGTAGCGCTGACCGAGATCGTATCGGAGCTGAACAGCAATCCGGCCGGCGTCGGACAGGCGTCGTTGGAAGCGTCGTAGACTTCGAAATACATATCGGTCGTGCAGGCATCGTCGAAGCAGAGCGCGAAGACCATGCCCGTGATGCCGTAAGGAGTCGAGGGCACGCAATTGGAAGTCGCCGGGTCCTGATACAGATAGTAGGTCTCATCGCCGGTGACCCAGGCGCCGATGTTGAAACCACTGCCGCCCGGATTGGGCAGCGAGCAGGTGTCCTGAGGCGCTGCTTTCCCCGGATCCAAACTCACCGTCAGAACTCGTGAAAGTGAAATATCGGCTGCCTCTGGCTTGAAGGCGCCATCAAAGTTAGCACCAAGCCCTTGCGCAATCAGCAGCAAGCTCAGCCATACCCCCGTCCAGAGCTTCGTTTTCAATCCATGCATGGGTTCCTCCCGCTGGATAAGACGTTGCGATCCTGCCGGCGATTGTCCGGTTAGGTGAGGGATTCTCCGGACGCCTCGCCATTCAATAATAGAGTAATACAATTCATATACTCCTCTTTTGGTCTGGTTTATTGGCTCTTTTTCCGTGAGATTATGTTGATTTTCCGTGAGTTTGCTGTTTAGGCCGGCGGCAAATCCCGTCCCAAAAAAGATTTTGCATTTCGACACGCCGCACGTCACATTGGAGTGCAGTGTCTGGACCCGAAAATGGGGATTTTGGATTGCGTACTCTATCGGTAGTGCTTGTTCTCATTCTGGCGCAGCTTGCTGCGGCCACCACCACGAATCTGCGGTATCCGGCTCCGTCGCCGGATGGTTCGAAGATCTGTTTCTCCTATCAGGGTGATCTCTGGTTGGTCCCGCGCTCAGGCGGCCAGCCGCTGCGGCTCACCGGCAATCCCGGCTATGACGGCTACCCGGCCTGGTCACCGGATGGTCAGTATATCGCCTTCTCCTCCGACCGCTACGGCGATCTCGACGTTTTCGTGATTCCGGCGACCGGCGGCGAGGCGCTGCGCCTCACCTATCACTCGGCGCCCGACATTGTCAGCGGCTGGAGCGCAGATGGCAAAGAGGTCATCTTTGATTCCAAGCG
>JBDRQZ010000511.1:0-2679 GCA_043826025.1 bacterium
CTCTTGATCCGATACCAGCCGGATGTCATCGATATACCAGCCAGGGTTGGTGGAGCCATCGCTGTCAGTGTAGAAGTAAAACGACAACTGAACCGTATCGCCGCCCCACGCCGACAAATCAATGGGTGGTTCATCTATCCATTCTCCACTTGTTAGATTGTAAGTTGGAGAGATCTTGGTAGTGGAGTCACCAGCAACGACTTGTACGTAACCTCCGTCCCCGTAATCATTGATATAGAACCAGTGCCAGAAACGCAGTCGCGGGTTCTCACCGGAAGCCGGAACTACAAACGGTGCACTAATCAACTCCGAACTGGTGATATGAAAGTAGTTGCCCGACAACACCGTCGCTGCACATTGACTGCCACTGTGGGCCGAACCAGGACCCGACGTCGGAACGCCAACCTCCCACATCCCACGACTCGAACTCCAGTCCAGAAGTCCATCCTCAAAGGTCTCCGGCGTTGCCGCCAGATCCTCATACGGACCGGTCACAATCTCAATGTCATCAATATACCAGCCAGGGTTGGTGGAGCCATCGCTGTCAGTGTAGAAGTAAAACGACAACTGAACCGTATCGCCGCCCCACGCCGACAAGTCCAGCGAAGGACTGGTCCAGATATCACTGGTAACACTCATTGTCGTGCTGATATCCCAAACCGGCGAGATCCGGGTCGCCACACCATCCTTAATCAACTGCACATAACCCTGGTCACCCCAATCATTAGCATAGAACCAGTGCCAGAAACGCAGTCGCGGGTTCTCACCGGAAGCCGGAACTACAAACGGTGCACTAATCAACTCCGAACTCGTGATATGAAAGTAGTTGCCCGACAACACCGTCGCTGCACATTGACTGCCACTGTGGGCCGAACCCGGACCCGACGTCGGAACGCCAACCTCCCAGACCGTCGGATCATCTGTACTCCATCCCCCCCATCCGGTTTCCCAACTCTGCGGCGGAAGAGATTCGGCGGAGGCCGATCCTACTGAGACGAGTAGAAGCGTCAGGATTGTGATCGCAGTGAAGCTAGTGAGTCTAGCGAGTCCATAGTGAGAACCCATGGTAGTTCCTTGTCCGCACGAACGTGCTCTGATAACTGTACCCAGACGACTTGAGTGATTAAAATATAGAGTTTTGGCCTGTTTTGTCAAGTGGCCGACTCGAGCGCTAACGAAAGTGAACATCTTCTCCTCCTGCTTGCTATCCGATTCGACATACAGGCGCTCAGAGTCCGCAGAAGTTTGCAAAAAAAGACGAGCGGGCGGGAACAACCCGCCCGCTCCAGGGGCGCAAGTACCTTGCTCGCCAGGAGTTAGTTGTCGGACGCTTCGGTGAGATTGGTTCTAGATGCGGCCCTGGCAAGTTCCGCTCTATCGAGTTTGTCCATTTGTTCCACCAGATTGTTGATCGCCTCACGCAGCGATCTTACCGCCAACTGATACTTGCGGTTGTCAGTGTTTAAGCCTGGCATAGCCGATTTTGACAAATCTTCGGAACTGGCTACGCCGCTCCACAAGGTGTCGCCGCTGGCGGTACTTATCAAAGCCAGCGAGAGCCTTGTTTGACGCGCATTGTCGCGGGCGGACAGGCTTTCGAGATAGGCGCCTGCCAGCCAGCCGGCTGACGCGCCCAGAGTTGTGGCGACAGTGTTTACCTTGGGCGTAGACATCCCACCCCCACCACCGTAGGGCGAAGAAAACTCATAGGTCTCTTCTTCGATAGTCATAAGCCCGACGGCTACTGCCGAAGCCAGGCACAGTCCCACCGGCAGCACCTTAGAGCCGCCATTATAGTAGCCATAGAAGTGCTCGATCCGACCTGTGAGAACGGCGTCAACTCCGGAACCCGCCCAGCGCTGTAACTCATCTTGTCCCAACGTCTCATCTGCCGCATCGAGAAGCGAAACGTTTTCAAAGGCCCGCGAATACTCAAGATGTGAAACCAGCATCGTGCTGATGTCTGCGGCAACATGGTTGCCAAAGTCCTTATCCTGGGTGTAATCGCCGCAGTCGTCCATACCTTCATTCTTGCACTTCTTCTTGGAGCGTTCCCACGAATCGCGAGCATCAATCAGAGCGATAACCCCGACAGAAATCGGCGCGGTCTCGGTTGACTCGGCGATCTGACTCTCAGTTAAGTTGTAGTTGATACTGTGACTGCAGCCGATCAGAAAGATGAACAGCAGGCTCAATAGCCCTGCTACGATCCTGGTCATTCCATTCCTCTTCACAATCAACTTCTTCCGCAATTATTCACCTTGAAGCACATGGTCTCGCCCCCGGTCTATTGGAGATAGAGCACCAGATCGATCGAGGTGCTCCAGCTGCCGCCCTTGATTCCATCTTCAATCGTGATCTTCTCGCCATCGGGCCCGGAGACCACTCCATACCTCAGATAGCGATACTTAATCCCCGCCATCAGCGAGATTCGCTCCAGCACCCCGAACTCCAAACCTCCCCCAAGGTTCGCCCCGAAGCCGGTGAAACTGGCGTCGCCCGGTGCGAGAATGTCTTCGTCTATGAAGGTCCAGCTACCCTCAAGAACTTTCAGAGGTGCCACGGCCAGGCCACCCAGGCCAAAGAACCTAACCATCATCGGCGCGGCTGTCAGCGGTCGGGAGTTGTACTTGAGGTTGAAATCGTAGCTGGTTGCCTCTACTTGAATCGGCAAGCCGG
>JBDRQZ010000512.1:0-2257 GCA_043826025.1 bacterium
ATGTCGTGAGACTGTTTTGTTACCTATCTAGTGAGTCGTGCATCGAAGCGAGGCTCCACTCTGGGTGGGGTACCGAAATGCTCTCAATCGCGCCCAGAAACCCGGGGCTCTGGCCCCGGGCCACCCCAGGGATTCACCGAGGCTGATAATCCTGTGGCCTTTTTGGCCTGAGTGGCGTAGATTGGCCGCGAGGTGGAACTCGAACTGTGAATCTCCCGAATTTTCTGACACTGCTGCGCATCCTGCTGGCCCCGGTATTTATGGCACTTTTTGTTATCGAGAATATCTGGACCAGGCTGGCGGCACTGATTATTTTCGTCATCGCCGCACTAACCGACATGTACGATGGCTACTATGCCCGCAAATATGGGATCGCGACCAGTTTCGGCAAGTTCATGGACCCGCTCGCCGACAAGATTCTCACCTCGATTGCCTTTATCGCCTTCGCGACGCTCCACTATGTTGAGGCCTGGATGGTGCTGGCGATCATAATTCGCGAATTCCTGATCACCGGACTGCGTTCACTGGCGGCCTATAAGGGCGTAATGATCTCTCCGACCCGAATGGCTAAGCTGAAGACTTTTCTCCAGATGACCGCAATCGTGGTGATCCTGCTGTTTATCAACCTCAAAACCTTCTTGCCGCCTTTGGGGCAAAACTGGGCGATCTTCGATTCGCCGGTCACCCTGGAAGTCTTTTACTGGCTGATGATTGCAACTGTAGTCGTAACCGTCGGCACTGGCATTGACTACGTGGTCCGCAGCTTTTATCTTCTCAAATCTATACTGAAGTAGGGTTATGCGAGAATTCATAGTAAAACTCACCGCCTCCGGTCTGGGGACCGGCTATGCGCCGATTTTCCCCGGCACCTGGGGTACGATCCCCGGCGTCGTGATTGCCTGGTTGTTGTTCGGTTATAGCTGGCCGCTGCAGGTCGGGCTCACGATGGCGATGCTGGCGGTTGGAGTCTGGGCGGCGAGTGCGGCTGAACATTACTATGGCCATGATGGCAAGAAGATTGTCATCGATGAGGTCGCCGGGATCATGGTGGCCTACCTCTGGGTGCCCGTGCTCTGGCAATACTACCTGCTCGGCTTTGTGATCTTTCGTATTCTTGATATAATCAAACCCTTTCCGGCGGCGCGCTGGGAGTCATTGCCACGCGGCTGGGGGGTAATGGCCGATGATTTCGTGGTCGGGGTCTACACCGGCGTGGTGTTGCAAATCCTGATTTACTTTGAAGTCTGGTTATGAAGGCTGAAATAATCACAATCGGCGAGGAAATCCTCTCCGGGCAGACAGTCGACACCAATTCGGCGTTTATCGCGCGGCGCCTGACTGATGTCGGGATCGAGGTCGCGCTGAAGACCAGTGTCGGCGACCGCACCGATGACATCACCGGGGCGATCAGTTCCGCCTGGCAACGCTCGGAGGTGACTATTGTCACCGGCGGGCTGGGACCGACCGAGGATGACATTACCAAGAAGGCAATCTGCAATGCTTTTGACCGCAAGCTGGTCTTCCATGAGGAGATCGTCCAGGAGATAGAGCGCCGCTTTGAGGCGCGCAAGCTCAAGATGCCGCCTTTGACCCAGAACCAGGGTTTGCAGCCTCAGGGCGCGGAATTGCTGCCCAATCCAATCGGTTCGGCGGTAGGCATCTGTTTCCGCGATCAGCAGCGCTATTTTGTCGCGCTGCCGGGTGTGCCGACGGAGATGGAGATCATCATGGAGGAAAGCGTGCTGCCGCAATTGCGCAAATTCCCCCAGCGCAACTATATCGAGGCGCGGCGGATTCGCACGGTTGGGGTAATGGAGGCCGACCTGGCAGAGATGATCGGCGATCTGGCGCCCTCGGGTGAGGAGTTGCGACTGGCCTATCTGCCGAGCTATCGCGCGGTCGATCTGCGAATCACCGGAGTCTATCCGACTGAGGCCGAGGCCAAAGATAAGGTTGAAGAACTGACCCAGAAGATCGCCGAGCGGATCGCACCGCATACATTTACCGTCGGCGACAAGTCGATGGCGGAGGTGACCGCTGCCCTGCTGGTCGCCAAGCAACGTACGGTTGCGACCGCTGAGTCCTGCACCGGTGGTTTTCTGGCTAAGCAGTTGACCGACATTCCCGGCAGCAGCGCCTATTTTCTCGGTTCGGTGATCGCTTATGCCAATGAGGTCAAAATCAGCGTGCTCGATGTCTCGACCAGCCTCCTCGAAGAACATGGCGCGGTCAGTGCCGAGGTGGCGCGGGCGATGGC
>JBDRQZ010000513.1:0-5598 GCA_043826025.1 bacterium
CGGGCAGAGTGGCAACCCCGGGCTGATTCCGAATGAGGATGTTCAACCTCTATCGCAGGCTGGAATTCAGGCGGCGATGGATAGTGTCGCGGCGGGCGTCGCCGAATGCCACCGCCAGGGGAAACCCGCGACTGTGCAGAAGATGGTCAGCGCCCACGGACAGAATGACAGCGGCGTGGTGATCGGACCGGGCGAGTACTTAAGTCCTGAGGAAATGAAGAACATGCAGCAGGAGATTATCGACTCCTGTTGCAGCCTGCTCTATGATGAATTTCTCGAATGTTATGGCGGCGACATGCTCGATTCGCTGGCCAATATCGATGACAAGGAAAAGACCGAGATTCATGGCAACTCCGAGGCCGGACGCGAATCGCCTGGCGTGATGAACAAGAAGCTGGGCAGCCCCTACCTGCAGATGAAAATCAAACGGTTACGCGCGGGCGACGACTATGAGACCGCTGTCGACAGCGCCAAAAGTTGGTATCAGCGCTACCTGGCGGGTGTGATCAAGATGTGCGACAAGAAGATCGATTCGTTGCGCAGTGCCGCCGACGACATGCCCCCCGGTGACGAGCAGGACAAGACCAACGATCAGGCAGATCGTTATGAGGATTACAAGAATCGTATTCAAGGCGCCAAAGATGAGGGCAGCCCTAGCTGGGTGCGCTATCAAATGACTCACTACTGCCAGTGGAAGAAGGTCACCGGCCAGCCCGGCGGTCAGCTCAAGTTCAGTTTCACCGGCAGTGGCGGGTGCGGTAATGTCAAACTCTATCTCGAGAACCCCGACGGCAGCAAAACCCGGATCTAAACCTGGAACTGGAATCTGCCTCGTTCTCCCGGCTATCAGGAAGGCAATGAGAATCGCTACTACACGATTCCGGCCGGCGGCCCGAACACCTATTGGGTGCACAATGACAATGGCAAATTCGCGATGACCTGTTATTCGCTGGTGCAGCCTCAGGCCGGCACGTCGAACTCCAACCGGCAGGACTATGCCGGCGGTTCCTGTGGTGGCAGCGATGGCTCTTCCGGCGAGTTCAGCCATTATGTGGCGCCGCTCTGGCAGACGTTCGATACTTTCGGCGACGAGTTCGACCTGCAGCAGGTACCGAGTGTGATCGGCGCCGATGGCGTTTCCAACTACCTTGCGCTCTTCGATGTGCCCGAGTACAACGAGTGGTGGAGCGATCTGGGGGTCTGGATCAACGTGCTCGAGGTCACCCAACCCGGCATCCTCACTATCGGCTGTAATCAAGCCGCAATCCCATTTGTCGAGGTGCCGATTCTCGATCCCGGCGAGTACTTGATTCCGATCGGCGGTATTGATCCCGCCGCGCCGATGGTCGAGCTTCACTTCCTCACCGACCTCAAGGCCAGTTGCAGCTTTGAGTGGGATAGCTGGGGGGTGCAGTCGCTGGTGCCGATTGAGTTTGTCTGGTACTGCGGGGACGCCAATGGCGATGCGATAGTCAACATCACTGATGCGGTCTATCTGATTCAATACATCTTCAGTGGCGGCGCAGAGCCGGATCCCTATGAGTCAGGCGATGCCAATTGCGACAGTATAGTCAACATCACCGACGCGGTGTACTTGATTAGCTACATCTTTAGCGGTGGCTATCCGCCCTGCGACACCGACGGTGACGGTATCCCGGACTGTTAGCTGGGTGTGAGGAGCGTTTGCGGAAGTGCTGGTTTCTATCCTCGAAACCGGCTCGATCGAGAAAGAACTCGTTTAGGAGGGACAAGCTATGAGTCTTACGAGGATAGCCGCCCTGGCAGTGATCGTCCTTGTCGCAGCAACTTTCCCGTCTGACACAAGCCTGGCGGCAAAGTTTGCCCCGACATTCCAGGAACACCTTGATGGTTTGGGCGACAATCAGGTCACCGCTGCACTTATCATTCTTCACGCGCAACCTGACTTGAAGAATCTGGAGCAGAGGCTGGGAGTCTCAGAGACGACGCGGTATGCAAGACACAAATTGATTCTGACCCAACTTCAAGACTTTGCCAGTAAGAAGCAAGCCGCGATCAAGTTACTTCTCGAATCGGGTTTGGACGATGGGGAAGTGCGGTCTTTCGAGACCTTCTGGCTGACGAATGTGATCGAAGTGGTGGCCACAAAGCGCTTCATTATCTCGCTCGCCGAACGCCAGGACATCAAGTTGATTGCGCCGGACCTGCCGCCGCCGTCGATCCCCACGCCGGCACCGGATGCCGAAATCGGTGCGATCCGCGATGGGAATGGTGTTGGAATCGGGCTCCAGGTCATCGCGGCCGAGAGCGTCTGGGCACTCGGCTACAATGGTACTGGCAGATTGATTGCGACACTCGATACCGGAGTCGATGGATTTCACCCTGCGCTATCTTCCTCCTATCGCGGCAATCATGGCTATCCCGCCAAGGAGTGCTGGTTCGATCCGATTTATCAGGAGGATTATCCTCACTATGAGCCAAGCGCCACGGTTGCCTATGCCCACGGCACAAATACAATGGGTATCCTCGTCGGCAAGGATGATTTGACGGGCGACACGACCGGCGTCGCGTGGGGCGCACAGTGGATCAGCGCCATGGTGGTTGACATCCCTGGCTCCAGCTATTTGCAGGCGTTGCAATGGGCAGCCGACCCGGACGGCGACCCCAACACCTTGCACGATGTTCCAGACGTGCTAAGCAATTCATGGGGCTATCGAGAGGAGAATCTGGGTTGTGAAGAGGTATTCTGGAATGCAATAGATAATCTTGAGGCTCTCGGTGTGATAGCTTTCTTCGCCGCCGGAAACGAGGGCGCCAGCGGTCTGCGCAATCCCGCCAACCGTGCTTCCACGCCTTACAACTGCTTTTCGGTTGGAGCAATCGATCCGTATGATCCTTCATTTTCGATCTGGGCTCAATCAAGTCGCGGTCCGTCGGACTGCGATGGTGTTTCAATCAAACCGGAGGTTACGGCTCCGGGCTATCAAGTGCCGACGGCTCACGTTGACGGCGGCTATGTGTCCTCAACTGGCACCAGCTTTTCCACTCCACACGTTGCAGGGGCAGCCGCATTGCTCAGACAATACAATCCCAACGCAACCGCCGATCAGGTGAAACATGCTCTGATGTACTCAGCTCTGGACCTTGGGGATCCAGGCGAAGACAACACCTACGGCATGGGGCTGATTGACCTGCCGGCGGCGCTGGCCTTAATGCCGACAACCACTGCCCCCAACGTCTATGTTGATAGCCTGGGGTATGGCGAACTGACTCCCGGCGCGAGTGTCGAGGCGGTCGTGCTATTGAGGAATGCCGGTCTTGGCGTTCTGGACGTCGTCGGCCAACTGCACTGCGCCGACCAGCGAGTGACCATACTCAATGGCGTAGCGACGTTTGGTGATTTGCCGAAGAATGGCGCGGTGGACAATCAGGATTATCCTTTCGTCCTGTCCTTCGGCCAGGACATCCTGGAAGGCACTGTGATCAGTGTCGACCTCTGGCTGGCGGCCGATGCCGGTAGTTATCAGGACACACTCCAGCTTTACTTCACCGTCGGCACCCCCGTGGCGAGACAGACGTATACTCATGTCACTGACTCTTGTCAGTTCACCATTTCGAACTACGGCACATATGGCCTTGCTTCCAATTCAGCCGTACCGGCTGGCGGCCACGGATTTCAGTATCCTGCGGGCGGAAGTAACAGCCTCTATCAATGCGGCCTGTTGCTGGGGGTCGACAGCAATCATGTCTCAGATGGGATTGCGAATTTGCTTTTCTCCGTCGACGAAGATTTCGCCGTATCCCCGGGCGGAAATATCGAAGTGTTGACCAGCAAGTATGGTATGAATGCATTCACCACTTCTGGATTCGATGATGCGGCGGCACAGCGTCCGATTGGTCTCGCGGTGAAACAGCGGACGCGCTCTTACGCGGCGGATTCTCTGGCTAATCTCGTGATTCTGGAATACCAGATCGGCAACCGGACAGCAGTGCCGCTTGAGGGGATTTTCGTCGGGCTCTACTTCGACTGGGACTTCCCTTACGGCCTGGGTAGTCGCGATCGCACCGGCTATGCCGCCGACTACTCTCTAGGTTACATGTGGGACGAATCGGGAGCTGACTACAGAGGCACGGCGGTGCTTGGCGCCGCTGGACCGAGCGGTTTTCTGGCGATAGACAACAGCGAACTGATCTACGATGGCATTAGCGAACCTGAGAAATACTCGTTCCTGACAGCGGACTTCAGCAACACGGAGATACCCTTCAGCACCGATCAGTCTTACTGCATCGCGAGCGGCCCGCTTTCCCTTGCGCCCTCACAGATCGACACAGTTGCGTTCGTAGTAGTGGCGGCCGCCAATCTGGGGCGACTTCAGCAACTGGCGGAATCAGCCAATGCCATTTACGGAATCAGCATTTGCGGGGACGCCAATGGCGATGCGATTGTCAATATCACCGATGCGGTCTATCTGATTCAGTACATCTTCAGTGGTGGTTCGGAGCCGGATCCTTACGAGGCCGGCGATGTTAACTGTGACGGCATTGTCAACATCACCGATGCGGTGTACCTGATCAGCTACATCTTTAGCGGTGGCTATCCGCCCTGCGACACCGACGGTGACGGTATCCCGGACTGTTAGTTCGAAACGCGTTGACAGAATTCGGCATTCTCCTATCTTGATGCTAGCGGGCGGGGTCAACGCGCCCGAGGCAAAGCTTCTTACATGGTCGAGAGTATCATGCGGCATCATTGATGCCATGTGTGTGCCATCAGATTTGTCTTTAGGGAGGAATCATGTCGCGTCCACAGAACCCCGGAAAGCCTTTCATTGCGATTTCCTGTTTGACCCTCTTCGTCACACTCCTGCTCATCCCTGCATCCCTGGTCGCACTCTATCAACCGGGGGAATCCTCAAGACCTGATTTTGCCAACACCACCAAGATCGTCGTTAAACTCAGAGCCGACGCAAAGGTCTCGATCCAGCCGGGGTCGGATGGCGCGGCGGTCACCGGTTTGAGTAGCTTCGACGCTGTCAGTCGTCGACACAATATCGACCGGCTGGAGGCGATTCAGAAACAGCGCCGGAATCTGGCAGATTCGCACCCGCTAAAAAATGCGCTGATAGTCACGGTACCTCCCGGTGGCGATCTCGATGCGCTGCTGGCGGAGTATCGCAAGCTCGATGCAGTTGAGTACGCTCAACCCGATTGGCCGGCAGAATTGTACGAGGCACCGAACGACCCGCTGTATGAACACCAATGGCCGCTCAACAACACCGGTCAGGGCTGCTACCACGTCATCAGACTAGGCGGCTACGGCGACGACACCCTGGGAATCGTCAACGGCACTCCCGATGCCGATATCGATCAACTTGAGGTTTTCGAAGATCCGCCCGATGCCACCACCACCGTGGTTGTGGCGATGATTGACACCGGCGTCGATCTCGATCATCCCGATCTGGCGGCGCACATCTGGACTAATCCCGGTGAGATTCCCGACAACGACCTCGATGACGATCACAATGGCTATATCGATGACTATTACGGCTGGGACTTCAGTGGCGATGTTGCGTTTCCACTAGCTCCCGACAATGATCCGACCGATGGTTACGGACATGG
>JBDRQZ010000514.1:0-2160 GCA_043826025.1 bacterium
TGTTCCCCGGTTGTACAAGAAAGTGCGGCCGACCATGGGCTACCGGCGCTCGCTGGCGATTCTCGAGTATGCCAAGGGCTCCGGTAAGGTGCGGCTCGTTAAGTCGGGGATCATGGTCGGTTTGGGTGAGACTGAGGATGAGATCAAAAAGACGATGAACGATATCCATCAGCATGGTGTGGACATTCTCACGATCGGGCAGTATCTTAGCCCGTCCGAGATGCATCTGCCGGTGGTCAAATACTATCACCCCGATGAGTTCATGAAATTCAAGGAGTGGGGTGATCAGATTGGTTTCCGGCACACCGAATCGGGACCCCTGGTGCGCAGTTCTTACAAGGCCTCGCACCAGACTGAAAACTTGATGTAGGCTGACGATGATAAAACTCTTTTTCGCCAATGAACTCGGCTTTTGCTGGGGTGTCGAGCGCTCGATCAAGCTGGCCGCCGAGGCCAAGAACGATCATCCCGGCAGCGTGACCATCCTCAAGGAGATCGTTCACAACCGTCAGGTGGTGGATTTCTTCAAGCAGAAAGGTGTCGGTCAGGAGCAGACGCTCGACAAAATCGAGCAGGGGACTCTGGTAATCTCCGCGCATGGGGTCAGCCCGCAGGTTAAGGCGGATGCTGAGGCCAAAGGCCTGAATATAATCGACACCACTTGCCCCCTGGTGGACCGGGTGCACAAAATCACCCGCAAACTGATCGGCGAGGGCTACGAGGTTGTGCTCTACGGCGAACCACGCCATGATGAGGTCATGGGGGTAATGGGCATCGCGCCGGATCACATTCACCTCTTGGCTGAGTATGAAGATATCGACAAACTGCCCAAGTTCGAGCGCAAAGTCGCGGTGATTACCCAGACCACGCGCGGTGTCAAGGCGTTTGAGGAAGTTTGCGCGAAGATGCGCGAGCTTTACCCCGACCTGCGGGTTGAGGACACGATCTGCAACGCCACCGAGAAACGCCAGGAAGCGGTGCATGAGCTGGCCCCCAAAGTTGATCTGATGCTGGTGATCGGCTCCCACAGTTCGGGCAACTCACACCGGCTGCGCGATATTGCCGAGGAGTTGTGTGGCCGCGCCTATCTGCTCGACTCGCCGGAGCAGCTTGAGACTGATTGGTTCGAGGGTGTCGAGAAGGTGGGCCTGACTGCCGGCGCTTCGACCCCTGCTTTTGCTATCGAGATGATCCTCCGCGATTTGCAGGAGCGGATCGGGATCGATCTGGCAAACTCCGACCCCAAAATCTTTGACTACAAGACATTCCAAAATGAACGAAAACTTCACGAAAAAGCGCCGCGTCAGTAGGCAGGCCAAAGTTGGCAGCGTACCGATTGGTGGCGATGCCCCGATTTCGGTGCAGTCGATGACCACCACCGACACGCGCAATATCGACACCACCGTCAAGCAAATCAAAGCGCTCGAAGAGGTCGGCTGCGACATCGTGCGGCTGGCAGTGCTGGATAAAGAGGCTGCCGAAGCGATTGGCGAGATCAAGAAGCAAGTTAGCATTCCGATTGTCGCCGACATCCACTTCCATTACCGGCTGGCGCTGCGCTCCATTGAGATGGGAATCGACAAGCTGCGGATCAATCCCGGTAATATCGGCGCCGATGATCGCGTCGAGCAGTTGGTCGATGCCTGCAAGGAACGTGGGGTGCCAATCCGAATCGGGGTCAACACAGGATCGCTGGAGCTCGACCTTGTCAAGCAGTATGGGCGCTACCATCCCCGTGCACTGGTTGAGTCGGCACTGCGCAAGGTGCAACTGCTGGAGAAACACGGTTTTGAAGATATCGTCATCTCGCTCAAGTCCTCCGAAGTCCCCAGTATGGTGGATGCCTACCGCCTGATGGCGACCGAATGCGACTACCCATTGCATCTTGGGGTCACCGAGGCGGGACCGCTTTTGGGTGGCACGATCAAGTCAGCGCTGGCCTTTGGGCTCCTGCTCTATGAAGGGATCGGCGACACGATGCGGGTCTCACTTTCCGCCGATCCGACCGAGGAAATCAAGGTCGGCTACAAGATTCTGCAGGGACTTGGTTTTAAAGTCAACATGCCGGAGCTGATTAGTTGCCCCACTTGTGGACGCTTGCAGACCGATCTGTTTGGTCTGATTGCCCGCGTCGAGAAAGCACTTGAAGGTATCAAGAAG
>JBDRQZ010000515.1:0-3158 GCA_043826025.1 bacterium
GCCATCGATCGGCAGACGGCTGTTGTACCAGGCGCGCCAGCCGCCGAAGAAAATCTCGACATGTTGGTAATGGAACTCCTCGACCAGGAGTCGCGCCAGATTGAGACTGGACTCACATTCGGAGCCGGAGCAGTAAACGACAACCTGAGTGTCGGGCGGCATCAGCGGCTGTACCGCAGCCCAATAGTCATCGAACCAGTCGAAAGGCAACGAAATCGCGCCCTTGATATGGCCGACTTCATATTCCTCCGGTTCGCGAGCATCGACGAAAACATAGCCGTCGGAAAGAAAACGTTCGAAAGCCGCCCCCAGCGCAATCGTCGGCGGGTCCTCCTCCGGCACATAGGATGGCGACAACCAGATCGTATCCGATTCGCTCGGATCGGGCCAGTGTCCCACCCAGGCAATGGCGTTCGGATTTACCAGATTAACCAGCCCCGCAACCACGGCGGCGACAATCAGGATGACAATGCTGCGAGTCAGAAGTCCGTTCATATCAGTTGTCGAATATACTCTCCACCGCGTCAATTCCTACTTTATACTTACGCTTTCAAATAGGGTTCCAACCGGAGATTCTCGGAAAAACTCCCTGTGGATCGAATGAATTCTTAATCTGCTGCGCTAGCCGCTCATTTGCAGAGGCTGGCGCGTTCTGCTCGCCGGGCGCACAAAGCTTGGGCAGACGACGTGGCTGCGGCTGCAGGTCCTTGCCGAAAGGCGGTTTGCCGGCCGGATAGAGACGCAAGCTCACTTCACTGATTACCCCCAAGGTGCCGAAACTACCGCAGAAGAGCCGGGCCAGATCATAGCCCGCAACCGACTTAAAAGTCAAGGCTCCGGTCGCGGTCTCGCGGGCATCAGCCAACACGACCTTCAGGGCAATCACCCAACGTGAAATGCGATAGAAATCCTTGCCGTTCCGCACCTGCCCGCTCGCGACCAAGCCACCCACCGTGCCGGCAGACTCGCGAGTCAAGAAGGGAAAGCTCAGGTTCTGCTCGGCCAGCTCGGTGGCCAAATCGGCCAGCAGTACCCCGGGCTCACACTGGGCAAAGAAGTCAGCGGGCTCGATTCGCAGAATCCGATTCAAGCGCATTTGACCGAGACGCAGAACCTGAAGGTCAGCCCCGACTACGGTAGTCTCCCAACTGCCGCTACCCCAGGGCTGGACGATCACACCTTTACCGGCTACTTGCCGCAGGGCGTCGGCAATCTGCTCGCTCGAATCGACATGAACGGCGGCGATCATTACATCGACACTCGCGCCTGTTAGTTAGAGCAACACATGGGTGGAAGAAGCGCCCGACCTAGAATTGGCTACAGGTCACACCGCTCAGCCGATAGAGCATCTCGACCCCCACCCGGCGGACAACGCCATCCTGGATGAAGACCGGCGTATCGCCACAGGTCTCATCACGTGAATCATGGAAGTCGATTTTCACTTCAATATAGTAGAACGCCGAGCGGGCATTGATGTCGCTGAAGTCCACGCTGTCGAGTTCAGCCGGTTCGATCATGATTCGCTTGCTGTCAATCTCATACTGATGCAGCGTGTCGTCGAAGAGCGAGACCTTGACCGGGAACAGATCCCCCAGCCGGCCGGTCTCATCGGTAACCGTCACGGCAACCCGCAAGTCACCTTTCCGTTCCGGTACCGGGTCATCACTCTTACGACTACAACCAAAAATAACCAGCCCGATAATTGTGAAGAGCACTATTCGCGTAGACAGTCTTATCGATCTCACCCTTAAGCTCCTTGCCAGATTCTTCAACTAGCCAATTTACTCATATATGAGACGAGTGACAAGGTTTCTGGTTGAATTCGCGGAGCAACTTAAGCAATCGCCTGCAAGCTTTCCAGGAAAGCGCCGGTGCGCGCCGAATTGATAAAATATATCCCGAGTGCCACCAGAAACAGCCCACAGACCCCGATCAGGACCTGATAAGCCAGATCGTTGAAATAGCGTTTGCCATGGCTGATGAGAAAACTCACGATGCTATACCAGACCAGATCGGAGAGGATGTGACCGAAATAGAAAATTATCAGGCCGAGCGCGCCAAAGGCCAGCGACTGGGTGATCAAAAGCGCCCCGACAGTCAGCCACCAGACAATCCAGTAGGGCGAAGCAATCGAAACCAGGGCCGCCAGAAACATCGTACGACCGGAGCCGGTCTGTCGAGCCGCGACCAGTTCCAGCCGCACCTTTTTGCGCACCACCTGCCACAGCATCATGCCACCCATCAAAATCAACGCCGCGCCGCCGACAATCGCGATCCAATAAAAGACATCGGGATCGGCGACTAATTGGGTCAGTCCGAGATAGATCAGGAGAACCACACCGACCTCGGCGATTGCATGTCCGGCGACCACAATCGGTCCCGCGACAAATCCCCGGCGCGCCGTCTCAGTGATATTGACCGTCAGCAGCGGCCCCGGCATGATCGCGCCGGAGAAGCCGATCATGAAAGCATTGGTGAAAACAAAGAGTAAACCCATCTTCGGTTAATTACGGCAGAAACAGGTAGGATATACAAATGCAAAAAGGAGAAGCTCCTAATGGCTCCTCCTCTTCGCTGATCGCAACGTTCTCTACGGGTAGTTAGGCTCTTTGTGAACCGTCATTGCGGCCCACACGAAAGGCAACGAACACCGGTTTAACCGGAGGATAAAGCAGCAGCTTCACCCACAAGCGCAAACCAGTTTGTATATCATCGAGAAATCTTATCATCTTCTCACCCTCGTCCCTTTTTTTATGAATAACCCAGAGACAAGGTTCCCTTTTTTTTAACCTTTAAGACGTAAAAAAGCTTCGGGCAGATAGGCGCAAATATCTGTGGCGGTTAAACCGAAAGTGCCGATATCGAGACGGCCCAGATCGCCGGCGTAGCCATGCAGATAGGCGCCGCAGAACGCGGCTGCCGTCGAATCGATTCCAGAGGCCAGGAGCGCCCCGATTGTTCCGGTCAGCACATCGCCACTGCCACCCGAGGCCATCCCCGGATTGCCGGTTGGTGAGAGGTAGATCTGACCCTCTGGAGAGCAAATCAGAGTCGGCGCACCTTTCAGAAGAACGGTCTTCTGAACCGACCTGGCATATTCCCGGAGGGGCTCCAGATATTCGAACTGGTTGTCTAATATAGGCTTGCCAGAGAGGCGG
>JBDRQZ010000516.1:0-11203 GCA_043826025.1 bacterium
AAGTGGTCCGAGCGGAAATAGTAGTTCTGCGGGCTCACGCCGGCTACTGACGGACAGGTTTCGCGAATCGTCTCAGCCTCGCCGATGGTGATCGGCTTACGGCGGCGTTCTTCGTCGTTCATCTCGTTGAAGTTGGTCTCCGGTCCCCAGCGCATGATGATGAATACATTTGAACCCAGCGACTCAATGTCGCTGGCCACGGCCTCATTTAGCCCTTCAATCAAAGAGACCATTGCAATCACCGAGCAGACTCCGATCAGCACCCCGAGTATCGTCAACGCCGAACGAAATTTGTTCGAGCGAATCGAATCGAGCGCCATAATGATCGCCTCTTTGGTCTCGAAGAGTGTCACTTCTCATACCTCAAGGCTTCAATCGGGTCCAGTTTCGCCGCTTTCCAGGCAGGGTAAATTCCGAAGAAGATGCCGACACAGGCCGGGATCGAGATTCCCGCCGTGACGGCAAACGGCGAGATTATGAAGTCGAATTCAATCAGGTCGCAAAGCACCTTTGATAAGTAGAGCCCGAGAGCCAGCCCGATCAGCCCGCCGGTCAGCGACAGAATGATCGCCTCATTCAGGAACTGCAACAATATGTCTCTGCGACGCGCCCCGACCGACTTGCGAATGCCAATCTCACGAGTACGCTCGGTTACCGAAACCATCATGATGTTCATCACCACAATTCCGGCGACAATGATCGAGATGAAAGGAATCGCAATCGCGATCAACCTGATATTCGCGGTGAACGATTCGAACATGCCCAGCGCCTGCTCTGACGTGGTAATGCCGAAGTTGTCTGCGTCGTGGTACTCGACGTTGCGCCGCGATCTCATAATCGTGCGAATCTGGTCGATCCCTTCCGGGATCGCCTCCTCGGTCTTCATTTTTACGGCGATGCCGACGCTGCGGTGACGATCGGTCATTTTCAGCAAAGTATGGAATGGAATCCAGACGTAGCGGTCCATGTCTTCACCGAAGGCGGAACCGAACTCCTTGCCCACGCCAATGACCCGGAAGTCGCGGCCATTGATTTTAATCTCCTTGCCCAGCGGGTTCAAGTTGCCGAAAAACTTCTCCTTTAAGGTCGGGCCGATAACGGCCACCTGACGGCGGTGCTGATCGTCGAGTTCGTTGAAGAAGATTCCATCGGAGATGTCGACGTCGAGAATCTGCATGGCATTACCGGAGTAGCCGACAACTTCGACATTGTAGAGCGACTGGTTGCCCGACTTGACCTTCATGTAGTGCGTGACCTGAACGCCTACCGCCTCCGCCAGGTCGACATTCTCCTCCAACGCCTTGGCATCGGCGTAAGTGATGTTCTTGCGCTTGCGGGCCTCCATGAATTCTTCCCGCGACATGCCGATCCCGATGATTCGGGCGACAATGACAGTCCGGGAACCCCACTGGCTAAAAATGTCGGCGACACTGGCCGTCATCGCTTCGAGAATCGAGATAATAGCGATCACCGAGGTCACGCCGATGAGCGTACCGAGCACGGTCAGAAAGGTACGCAGCTTGTGCGCCCAGAGTGCCGAGCCGGCCATTTTGACCGAATTAGATATCATCGTAGGTTTCGCTGGAAGTAATAACCTCGCGCTCAATCAAGCCATCGCGGATGTGGATCACCCGATTGGCATGTATGGCGATATCGCGTTCATGGGTGACCACGATGATCGTGTTGCCTTCTATGTGCAGGCGCGCGAAAAGCCCCATGATCTCGTCACCGGTCTTACTGTCCAGGTTGCCGGTGGGCTCATCGGCGAGCAGGATGGAGGGCTGATTCACCAGGGCGCGGGCGATAGCTACCCGCTGCCGCTGACCGCCGGAGAGTTCGCTGGGCTTGTGGTACATCCGATCGGCCAGATCGACCATCTCCAAAGCTCTTATCGCTTGTTCGTGCCGGGTCTTGGTGTCGGTGCCGTTGTAAATCAGCGGCAACTCGACGTTGTGCAGTGCCGTCGCTCGGGGCAGCAAGTTGAAAACCTGAAAGACAAAGCCGATTTCCCGATTGCGAATAGCTGCCAGTTCATCATCGTTGAGATCGGCAACCTGTTTGCCGGCGAGTTGATAGCTACCCTGTGACGGCGTGTCCAGGCAACCGATCAGGTTCATCAGGGTCGACTTGCCCGAACCGGAGGGCCCCATGATCGCCAGGTACTCGCCTTTCTCCACACTGAAGTCGACGCCGCGCAACGCGTGCAGCTCCACCTGCCCCATGCGATATGTCTTCCAGAGATTGCGCGTTTCTATCAGCATCAGCTTTCCTTATTCTCTTTGTCTTTGACGCTCTCTTTGATCGTGATCTTGGCGCCCGATTTGATCGTCCGCAATATCGTATAGGAACCGGTGACGATTCTCTCGCCCGGTTCAAGGCCGCTGACAATCTCAATCCGTTGCTGGTCAGCGATTCCGGTCTCCACCGGGACAAACTCAACACTGTCGCCGACGACGCGGAAGACGCCTTCCAGTTCGACCGGCTTTTCCTCATCCTTCGCAGAATCGCCGGGAGTCTCGGCGGCGATCGCGCCGGAGCTGCCCTCACCGGTCTCCGGCGCGGACTTGGCTTCTTCCTTATCCTTCTCGCGGTAGACCACCGCCTGAATCGGTACACAGACGGCGTCCTCACGACGATCCACGGTGATGTCTGTGGTGGCGGTCATGCCGGGCTTGATTTCCGGGACGTCGTCCAGCAGCAGTACCGTCACCAGGAAATTCGTGACGCGATCTGAAGTGGAATACCCGGAAATCTGCGCCGCATTACCGACTTCGGTCACCTCGCCGGTAAAGGTCGTGTCGGGGAAGGCGTCGACCTCGATCTCGACCTCCTGCCCCACCTTGACATGCGAGATATCGGTTTCATCGACTTCAACTTCGACCTCAATGGTGTCGAGGTCGGCGACTGTCATAATCACCGTACCGGCATTGTTCATCGTCCCAATCATGACGATCTCGCCGATCTCCGCGTTTAGCTCGATGACGGTGCCCCTGATCGGTGAGGTTATTCTGGTTTTGGCCAAATCATCGTTGCGCTGAACCAGATAGGCTTCCATTTGCGCGACGTTGTACTGCGCCGACTGATAGTTGGCTTCAGCAACCTCGAAGGCGGTCGCCAGCTGAACATGCTGCTCTTCGGAGATCAGGTCACCCACGAAGAGTTTCTGGCCGCGCTCAGAAGTCTGACGCGCTTCGATCATGCTGGCTTCGGCGCGTTTGGCATCAGCGCGCGCCGCAGCTAGTTGAGCTTCGGTCTGCCGCACCGCAGCCAGGTAGCGGGTCCGATCAAGCTGGATGAGCAAGTCGCCCGGCGATACCTGATCGCCTTCCTGAATCGGAAGTTCAACGATTTTAGCCGAGACGTCGGCAGAGATCTTCACTGTCGTGCGTGCCTGTACGGTGCCGGTGGCGGTTACCAGTGAGATGATCTCGCCGCGCTCCACCTCCTCGGTAGTGACCGCAAAGCTCGCGCCGCCCCCCTGTCCGAGGTTGGCGATGATGAAGATCAGGATCACCACGACGAAGCCGACAATGATCCAGATTTTCTTTTTCTTAGTCATTTGTTACACCTGTTATACCGAGTGAACCCAACATTGATTATCATCTCACTAGTTCCTGCCCTACATTTCACCCATCGCCATCGCCATCCCGGCCACTGCGACATTGAGCTGGTAGAGGGCGCTGATCTTCTGATATTGCGCCTGTGTCAAAGAAGCCTGCGCGTCGAGCAGCTCCAGAATCGAGGACGCGCCGAGTCGGTACTTCTCCTGCTGTAGCTTGTAGTCTTCCTGGGCCGAGCGCTCGGCGAGCTGGGCAGTCGAATACTGAAGACGTGACTTCTCGATATCGAGATAGGCTTGATGGACATCCTGCGTGAGCGACTTCCGAGCCGCATCATAGTTTTCCTTAGCAGTCAACGCGCTCAGCTTGGCCTTGGAATAGCTCGTCTTCTTGCTGAAGGCGTCAAACAGGGTATAGCTGATGCCGATCCCAAAGGAGTAGCCGGCCTCATCCTTGATAAACTTCGGCCAGTTGTCGGCATCGGCAGAGGCCCAATTCCAGCCGATACTGGCGCTCACACGTGGAAACCAGGAGCCCTGCGCCAGCCGCACCGAGGTGCGAGCCTGATCCCAACTGTACTGTGCCGTAGCCAGATCGGGGTTGTTGAGATAAGCGCTGTTCAGGCAGTCTTCCAGGTTGCCACTGAATTCGATTTCTGCAAGCTGATCCGACGGCGCGATCGCCAGCGAAGGATCGCGATCCATGAGCAGATTGAGCGCAAACTCGGCGCTTCTGATATCATTGATACGCTCCAACAAACCGAGTGAGTCAGTCGCCATCGTCACCTCAGCCTTGAGCTTCTCAGACAGCGATGCGCTGCCCAACTCGTAACGAGTCGCGGTGACTTCTAGTTGCTTGCGTGAGCGCTCAAGCGCGTCAGCCTGGGCCTTCCTCAACATGATCGCCGACGCCAGCGCATAATAGGCCTGCTTGACCTGGTAGGCCATGCTGAGCAGTGTTCCCCGCAGTTGACTGGAAGAGGAGTTTTTGGAGAGCTTGGCCGATCTGATATTGTACCAGGTTTGGCCGCCATCGAAGAGCGTCATCCCTCCTGAAATTCCCTTCCGATATGTCTTAGTACCGGGATCAGTCTGATACTGCAAAGTGTAGGGGTTAAAAAACTCGCCGAAGTTTTTCGAAAAGCTGTAGTTGGCCGAGAATCCGAACGAGGGAAGCACATTTCCCCAGGCCGTCAAGTAGTCCTGACCAGCCGATTTGTACGAGTTTTCCGCTGCTATCACGTTGGCGTTGAAACCGAGCGCCTGATCGATGCACTGCTGCAAGGTAAACTGCTCCGCCAGCACCGGCACCGCAAGAAAGACCGCTAATATCAAAACCACTGCCGCGCGTCTGAGAGCGCTTCCACCGCTGAAAACCATTTGTTGCTCCTTTTCAACCACGTTTAGACCCATAGCGGCAGCGTTAAAAGGCTACGCTGATGATGGTGAATATGCCGCCGATTACTGCCACTGGTATTAGGACAACCGCGGCAGCCCTGCCCTTGCTGAATTTGTAGATCAGCGCCAGGCCCAGAATCAATATTACAATCTGCCAAATGAAGAACAGATCGGTAACCGTGTTGAGAATCCCATAGAGCGGCGAAGAAGTATCTCCGCTCGGCAGCAAGATTGCCAGAGAGAGCCGAATGTCCGCAGTCTGCCGCCAGAGGATGAGCGCCGTCTTCACGATCATTCCCAGCGCCGAGATAATCCCGGTCCAGGCATAGATCGATGCTACCTGCTTGAACGGTGCTTCGCCGCCGAGGATTACGTTGCCCATCAGCATCAAGACGCCGACCGCGATAAAGAAAATGATGGGCACGATTACGATGGTCGATAGCGCAAACCAGTGTGCATAAGGCGCCACCAGATCCATACCATCGAGCGCCTGCTGCCTCTGCTCCGGCTGCATATCGACATTCGTCTCGATCTGCTGGCGTTGCATTTCCAACTGATATGGCGTCACCAGCATACCGGAGGCCGTGAGGATTAGCACTGATATGATTAAGGGAACTACCCATGACGGTTTAGCCTGAACTCGATGAAAAACCTTCATCGGTTCCAGGAAAATGTTCACTAACATAGACCCGACCGAGTCGGGCTTTGTTTCAGGGATTGCCCCCGCCGAGAGATTCTCTCCATTCATTCCGTATCTCCTTCCACTCCTTACAAGTCAAACAGACGAAAGGTAATCTGCAAAGTTTCAGCAGAAAAGCCATATCTCATACGGAATTACCATCTTAGGAAGGCTTTATTCAGAGCGACTGGGGGAAGAAAAGGCCCGGCCGAGCGGCCGGGCCTTGACAAGAATTTCTGTCGAAACCTCTGATCTAGTGAGCCATTGCCGCCAGCAAGGGAGCCAGCACCAGCGAAACCATCGCCATCAGCTTGATCAGAATGTTCATCGAGGGACCGGAAGTGTCCTTAAAGGGATCACCGACGGTGTCGCCGACGACGGCAGCTTTGTGCGGGTCGGAGCCCTTGCCACCATGCGCACCAGCCTCGATATATTTTTTGGCGTTATCCCAGGCGCCACCAGCATTAGCCATCATGAGAGCCAGCAGTACGCCGGAAAGCGTCGCGCCACCGAGGAAACCGCCCAGGGCTTCCTTGCCCAGAATGAAGGCTACCAACACCGGTACCAGGATCGCCAGCGATCCGGGCAGCACCATCTGCCGCAGAGCGCCACGGGTAGCGATGTCGACGCAGCGGGCGGAATCAGGTTTCGCCTTGCCTTCCATCAGGCCGGTGATCTCCCGGAACTGACGCCGGACTTCCTCGACCATCGCGAACGCGGCCTTGCCGACTGCGGTCATGGTCATCGAGGCGATCAGGAATGGCATCAAACCACCGATGAAAAGACCAATTACGACGTGATGGTTCAGCAGCGTAAAGTCCGCCAGGCTTACCTTCGCCGCCGTGCAATAGGCGCTGAACAGCGCCAATGCCGTCAGGGCCGCCGAACCGATGGCGAAGCCCTTACCGATAGCAGCGGTCGTGTTGCCGAGCGAGTCGAGACGATCGGTGATTGCCCGGACCTCTTTGCCCAGGCCGGCCATCTCGGTAATACCGCCGGCATTGTCCGCGATCGGTCCGTAAGCGTCGACCGACATCGTAACGCCGATGGTTGCCAACATGCCGACAGCCGCCAGACCGATGCCGTAAAGACCACCCATCTCAAAGCCAATGTAGATCGCCACACAGATCATGATAATCGGCAGCGCCACAGATTCGAGACCGACCGCGAGGCCGGCGATGATGTTCGTGGCCGGGCCGGTCTTGGAGGCTTCCGCAATGTTGCGGATCGGTTTTGCCGAAGTGTAGTATTCCGTCAACAACCCCAGCACGATACCGGCAATGTTGCCGCCGAGCACCGCCCAGAAAAGATGCGGATCCAGGCCGAGCTTTCCGACCAGGAAGAAGGTGGCAATCAAGAGAATGACCGCGCCGACATAGGTGACGATTCGCAGCGTTGCCGCCGGATTGCCCATTCCGGCGAAGACTTTCACCGAGAGCACACCGAGCATTGAAGCCACGATACCGGCCATGACTACTGCGAGCGGTAGCAGTACCTGCGCCAAAGCAGCCGGATTGTCGGTTGACATTGTCTTAAAGGAGACGTAGCCGGCTGCGGCAATCGCTATTGAGGCAATGACCGAACCAACATAGGATTCGAACAAGTCGGCGCCCATTCCGGCGGTGTCGCCGACGTTGTCACCGACATTGTCTGCGATTACCGCAGGATTGCGCGGATCATCCTCCGGGATTCCCGCTTCGACCTTACCGACCAAATCGGCGCCGACATCGGCAGCTTTGGTGTAGATTCCGCCGCCGACGCGCGCAAAGAGCGCAATCGAGGAAGCGCCCATCCCGAAGCCGGTGAGAATCGCCGGATCGAGGTTGAGTTTCCAAGTCAGGAAGATGAATACTCCCAGACCCAGCAGGCCGAGAGCGGCCACCGACATGCCCATCACCGCACCGCCGGTGAAGGCGATGGAGAGCGCAGCCGGCTGCCCCGAATTCTTGGCAGCAGCGGCGGTGCGAACATTAGCCTTGGTCGCCGCTTTCATGCCGAAGAAACCTGCCAACATGCTGCAACCGGCGCCACAGACAAAGGCGATTCCGGTCCAGGGATGAATCTTCCAGAGAAGCAGCAGGAAGACGATGATGATGAAAAAGAGGAGAATGAAATACTCGCGCCGCAGAAAGACCATCGCCCCTTTCGCGATAGTATCCGCCAGTTCGCGCATCAATTCGGTGCCGGTGTCCTTGCGTTTGATGTTGAAGAACAGCATCACCGCGAAGAGAAGCCCGACAACGCCGAGCGCTGCGCCGAGTAATCCCCACCAACCGAGATCAACAGCCATGGATGAAACTCCTTTCCCGAGACAATCTTGCTGATTGGTATGTTAATCTTTTCACAAGCTCACCTAAAAAAAATCGCCCACGCGAACGCGTAAATTTAAGGAAACGATTCTCTTAGGCAAGTTCTTTTTGATCGCCAAAAATAAAACCGGCTCCGAAGAGGAGCCGGTTTTTGAATCTTGTCTGGTCTTTTGCGAGGAAGCCGCATTTAACGCGATGAAAAATTCACATCCACCCTCGGGAAGGTGAGCACCGCGACATTTGCCATCGGCTCAGATTGGACTCGCACCTTGAGCTGTGAGGTAATCAGGGCCTTCTCCAGAACGATGAAATTCGAAGGTCTGGCGAGGTCGTTATCTGGGTTTGGCTCGAGAGTGATTAGTGCCTTACCGCCGCTGAGCAGATCGGGAGGATACTGGGCCACCCCGGTCGGCGCATTAATCAGGAAGTCCTCTCCCGGGAAGTTCGGGATCGGTCCGGTGATCGCATGGCTGTTGTCATAATCCTGGAAGCCCGGCAGATAGAATTTTCCGGTAGAGAGAGTGTCGCCATTATTCAGCACGACCCAGCCCTCATAGGAGAATCCGGTATCGGGCAAAACGGGCAAATCCAGTCCACTCTCATAGTCCTCACTGACGACAAACACGGCACTATCCACTTCCTCTTCTGTCGATGAAACCATGTTGATGAACCAGATCCCGGAGACCTCGTTTTCCACGTCCTGCCCCTGCTCGCGGTAATTTCCGTCGGAAAAAGTGCCAATCAGGTAATAGCCGACAGCATCGCCGAAACCCACAGGGAAAGTCAGTTTCGTGAACCGTGCCGGGTCCAGCAGACTGAACGCGACAATCGTCGGAGAGGGATCGGGACTATCATCGGTCGGGAAGCTCTCCAACGTGATGGCGATAGCGTCATAGTCATAGACATTACCATTAATCGTGAATATCGAATCGATGATCTGAGTGGTATCGGTCGGGCTCAGGAAAAAATAGTTGAACTGATCCCAGAAAAATTTCCCGAATGACTGAGAGGATATCCAGGTGGAGTCCTCATCGATATTCACTACCCAGCCTTCATAAACCAATCCGGATTTCAACGTCGGCAGCCGCTCCGGCTGCAGAAGAATAGCATTGAAACCCTCGGTTGGCCCGTTGCCATTGTCGTCATTACAGCCCCACAGAGCCAGGCACATTGCTGCCAACATCCCCGCCAATATTATCGCTATCAAACGCCGCATACCCTTGCTTCCTCCAGCGTATATCCTAGAAGCTCACCAGTTTACCAGCTATAAGACTTAGATGATATGCTCTTCGTTCAATAGTGTCAAGCATAAATTCGGCCTTCCTTGCGACCTAAACCATTGTGGTTCAGCGGTCGATAGGATAAGGGAAACCTCGATTGGGCGTTAGCATGGCGCTCCCGAGCGCCATGCTGGGTCGCGACATTGATTCAAGCGGGAAGCGCGTAGTTATGGCAAAAAAAGACTCCGATAAGGTTCCTGGTCCGGTGCTCTCCAATTCCGAGCGCAGTTCTCTGGTGGATAGTTTGAATCGCCATCTGGGCGGCAGCGAGCCAGAGCCCAAGCTGAGCGAGCCGGCTTTGGCGGGTAGCGACGAGAAGCCGGAAGGTGTGGAACCGGTCCCGGTCGCGCGGCGTCTGGGTCGTTTTCTCTTCTTTTCGACCGGCCCTGCCCCGGAGCCGGGTCAATCGGTAGCCGTGGGCGGACAACATTACGAAGTAATGCCTGCCGCCTGGTACTGGCGACTCGCGCCGCTCCTGGTATTATTGGCGGTCCCGGTTATGCTGACTTTGCTGCTGATCCAAGCCCCGGCCGTGGAGCAGCACCCGCTGCTCGGCATGGTGACGGATTCAGAGTCCGGCAGGGACGTTTCTGGCGCCGCTATTAGTATCCCCGAATTAGGAATCAGCACCACCACGGATGCGAGAGGTCGTTTCCGGATTCCGTACTTGGCGCCGGAGTCTTACCTGGTGCGGGTGAACAGCCCTGGTTATCAACCGAGTTTCGCGAGCGTGATTATCGGCGATCAGGCAGAATTGCTGCATCTGGAGTTGATGCCGTTCACGATTGATTCGTCGGAAATCGATGTCGAGGAGAGCGAGCCGCAACCGGAGGCTCAGCCACAATTCGGCAAAATCAGAGTGAAGAGCAATTTGGAGAAGGTCGAGATTGCTCTCAATAGCGAGCCCCTTGGCAGCGGTAACAGCAGCTTCGGTAAGATCAAGCCGGGACGTCATGTGATCATTTTGAGCGCACCCGGCTTCACCGACTATGTCGAGGAGATCAAGGTCAAGGCGGGTCAGACCACCGAAGTGGTGGCGATCCTGCTGCCGGAGCCTGAGGTCGAAGCGCCGGAATTGGGTCTGGCAGATTACCTGCAGCGCGGCGACAGTCTGGCGGCGCTTGACGCTAATCTGGAGGCGATAGGTTACTACACTCTGGCGATTGCGGACGATCCGGAGTCGGCGCCGGCCTACCATAAGCGAGCGCAGGCTAACCTCAATCTCGACAATCGACTGGCGGCAATAGCTGACTTCCGTGAGGCCGGGACGCTGTTCAGCAAGAATGGCAACTACAGTCGCGCAATCGCTTGCTTCGACGAGATCCTCGACTTGAGCCCGGCCGCCGTGCAGATTCATCAACTGAGGGGCTGGGCAAAGATCTGGTCGGGAGGTATCCAGGGTGGACTCGTCGATCTGGAAAAAGCGCTCAGCTTTGATGATGACAACTGGCAGGCTCGCTTCCAACTCGGCAAAGCGCTCTGCCTAACCGGCGATTACGATGCCGCCGAAAAACATCTCAAGAAGATCCGCAAACATGAAGAAGAGCAACCGCAGATTGATGCTTTCCTTGCTCTGGCCTATCTCGGCAAAGAGAAGAACAGCGACGCGGTGAAGTACTTCCGCAAGTACACCGAGCTGGCCACTGCTGATTCTGACAGCCAGTTGAAACGTTTAGCCGGCTGGAATCAACTCACTACTCTGGCGTCTGAGGCAGGAGACTAGCTCTCCCGGTCCACACGTCTATTTGTGGTATTAGCTGCCTGCAAGTATCGAGAAAGCGCGAAACAACTGTTCCAAAAGCAGCAGCAGCGTGAGATCGTGGGGCAGGGTTAGCTTGGAAAGTGAGATAAGCTGATCGGCTCGCTCGCGAAGTTCATCGGCGACACCGAAAGCGCCCCCAATTAGAAACTGCAGCTTCGGCTGTTTGAGCTTGCTGCGCTCGATCAGCCGGGCAAGACCGACACTATCCAACTGCTT
>JBDRQZ010000517.1:0-4100 GCA_043826025.1 bacterium
CAATACCGGTTTATTATACCCGCCAAAGGCGGAAAGTTTGAAGATAAGTCATTTGCGATCTGAAGCAAGAAAAGTCGGGCTTAAGCTGTCTACTCGATCTCCGCGTCGCGCTCACCCTTGGCAAACCTGATCGAGACTCTCTGACCCCGCGACAATGCGTCGCCATCCATGACGATTCCTCCCGCCTCACGTTCGCGGACAATAGCGTAACCGCGCCGCAGCACATTCTCCGGCGCCAGCGCCGCCAGTTTGGCGGTGGCCAAATCCAGCCGGGTCGCACGCTCGCGTTGATAGCTCTGCGCAGCCTGCGATAGACGCGTCTGCACATCAGCCAGTCGCTGATAGGCCGGCTCGAGTAGGACTTCCGGCCTCTGTAGCACGCGAGCTGAGGCGGCTCTCTCCCAGCGACGTCGAAGTTCGCCGGCGATCCGACGCAGAGCGGCGGTTTGACGACGAGCGGCATCGCGGCAGAATGAGAGAATAGCGGCGGCGTCATAGGTGACCAACTCGGCAGCCGCCGAGGGTGTCGGCGCGCGCAGATCGGCGACAAAGTCGGCAATCGTGAAGTCGACTTCATGGCCGACGGCAGAGACTACCGGAATCTTCGAGCCGGCAATCGCTCGCGCGACGACCTCCTCATTGAACGCCCACAGGTCTTCGAGCGAGCCGCCGCCCCTGCCAACTATCAGAACATCGACTTCGCCCAGACGGTTGAATTCCTCGATTGCCGTCGCAATGTCCGCCGCTGCGGCGGCGCCCTGAACTGCCGCGGGACGGATAATCAGACGCGCTGCCGGCGCCCGACGGCGGCAGATATTGATGATATCCCGCACGGCAGCGCCGGTCGGCGAGGTAACGATCCCGATTGATCGAGGAAAGGCAGGTATGGCCTTCTTGCGCGCCTCGTCAAACAGCCCCTCTTCGGCAAGCTTTGCCTTCAACTGTTCAAAGCGCTTCTGCAAATCGCCGACCCCCAGCGGCTCAATCCGATTCACCCGCAACTGATAATAGCCACCTCGTTCATAGAGAGTAATATCCCCGAAAGCCCGCACCTGCATGCCATCCTCAAGCGCGAAGCGCAGGCTACGCGCCGTGAAACGCCAGATCACCGCCTTTAGCTGGGCGTCTTTGTCTTTGAGGGTGAAGTAATGATGCCCTGAGCTGTGCTGCTTATAGTTGGAAATCTCACCTTCCACCCAGATACCGACGAACTCCGACTCGAGTACGGACTTAATCTCGCCGGTAATCTCGCTGATCGAGTAGATTCGTTCTGGCTGCAATAAATCGGACATCGTGACTCTGATTCTCCGGCGTGGGAGGTTCGCTCAATCGGAAGAGGTTAGTCGATTCCAATGGCTCTGACAATCGAATTCTGGCGGAAACTCAAACCTAGACTAATGTGTCTGAATACTTGACGGTCTCGGCCTCTCCCGTCAAACTGTTGAATTGCAGTCGATTACTGCAAACGAAGGATTGGCTGATGGCATCTCAAGTGTCGGGAATCTTTACACAAGCAGAACCTGCAGATGGCGACGGGAACCTAACGTCTTATCTGACAACGAATTTAAAGCTATCACCGATTGGCAAGCTAATTGCAACTGTATAGTGCATCTTGGCCAGTAGTGTCTTCCAAGACATCTGCCACAGCAGGAATTCGATTTCGGATTCCTGCTGTTGTTTTAAGGGACTCTATCTGCGCTTACGGGTAGTCCTCACAAGTACAGTCCTGGCCCGGAGCCACACCGCCACCAAAGATGAACGCCACGATCTGCACCGCATCGGCGACATTGGCAATACCGTTGCAGTCGGCATCGCCCGACCCGACCGCGTGCGGGGTCGGAGCCACGCCGCCTGAGAAGATGTAGAGTATCAGCGAAACGGCGTCGGTGATGTTGACTGTGCCATCTCCGTTCGCATCGCCAACCAACCAATCGCAGGGAGCGCCGAGTTGGACCGTCACCTGCTCCATCGTCGAGCCGGCCGATTGCTGACCTTCAGCATCGGTCGCAAAAACCTGATAATAGTAGTCACCATCCACTAGATCGGTGACCAACAGCGATGTGTCCGCCTCCTGGTCGGCCAACAGCGTAGCATCGCCAAAGACATCGAGCGGATAGATGTCATCAACGTAGAAACCTTCCTCTTCAACATAGCTGTCGGTCCGGTAGCGGAAGCGCAGGCTGACACTTTGACCGGCATAAGCTGTGAGGTCGAAGAAAGCGTGGACCCAGCCGCCGGAATTACCGGTGATGCCGTTGCCGAGGTTGTTGCTGTGCGGGTTGTAATTCGTCGTGATCGTGCCCGCCAGATGATCCCAACTCAGGCCGTCGGTGCTGACCTCAACATAGGCATAATCCCAATCGGTCTCGATATTGTACCAGGTCCAGAAACTCAGTGTGTCGTCCGCATCAACCTGTAGCGTCTGCTTGGCCGTGACCTTGTAATCGGCGCCACTGTTGTCACCACCAAAATAAGAGTGACTGGCCGAATGTGAGCGTGCAGTGCTGCTGACAAAGCCGTCCGTGGTCCAATTTGAGATTGCGCCCTCCAGATCATCGGTGATCCGCTCCAGACCCTGAAACTGCCAGACATCGAACCCAACTGCCGGGTTTTGAGAATCCTGATGATGCCAAGCGAGCTCGAAAGAGGAACTCCCAACCGTGCCGACCGGGTAGATCATCGGCACCGCCGGTGCGCGCAACTGCTCCGGGTTGCCGGCAATGCGAGCATAGAACAGGTTAGGTTCTAGATTCTCAGACACCAATGGTGTGATCCGCGAGGTCGACGGCCAGAAGCCGTCGGAGGAACCACCAACCTCCTCGCTGATCGCATATATTTTTTCGTGCATGAGAGTCGCACCATAGTGCCAGTCGACGGAAACGCCATTGGTCAGATAGAGTCCAAACACCGGCGTTGGCTCGTAACCGTTCCAGGCGCTCGCCGAGTCGCCGATCTGCTCGAAGATGTCCTGATCCGGCGTGTAGAAGTAGTCGTAACCCCAGGGCCAAAGAATGAGATTGCTGTAGGAGTGGTAATCCACGATGACCTTGAAATTGCGCGAGTTGACAAAATCGCGATACGCCTGCGTCTCCGGCTCGGAGAAAGCTGCGGTGCCGCGATAAGTCTCGTCATCAGTGTAGGGCGATGATCCTTCGTCATCGTAGCCCCACTGGTAGGCGTAATTCCGGTTCAGATCGACTCCATAGGTGCCGTCTCCATTGTTGCGACGATTCTTGCGCCACATTCCGCCGCCGTTGGGGTCGGTTACTTGGTTGCGATAGTAGCCATCGGGATTCATGCTGAGCGAGAAAAACATCTCACGATTGTCGACCAGATAGGTAACCTCAGGGTCGCTGCCGTAATTGTTGGTGAGATAGCGCAGGAAATAAGCCAGCACTTCCGGAGTAATAACCTCGCGCGAGTGCGTGGCGGAGTAATACCACATCTCCGTCTCATCTTCATCGATCAACGGGTTGTCGCTGACCTTGAAGACCCATATACTGCGCCCCTCGACGGTCTGGCCGATTGACCACTTTGGTGTCACGATTGAAGGATACTCGGTGGAGATTGAATCCATGAAGAGTTCAATTTCCGCAAGCGTCCGATAGCCGCCCATGCTGCCGGCTTTTGCCGCGTCCGAGTCCAGCCGACTGCGATAAAAAGCCGTGACATCCTCATGGACTACTTCATAACTGAGCCCCGCCTCATCGAGCACTTTGAGCTTGCTAACTGGCTGCATAATGTCGATGAAATCTTTGCCGCGGTAGGTTTGATCCAGGTGAAGAGTTTGCAAAGTCAGGTAATCTGACTTTTTCTCGATCTTCACCCGTACCTGGGCGATCTGATCCGCACCCAAGGCAGTAAGCGTGAACAGAAATATTCCCAAAACCCCCAGCAGTAGCAGCGGCGCTCGACGCATTGTCATTGCTCCTTGAAATGGTCAGTCACGGCACAGAGGCCAACAAGCAAGTACTTGTCCAATTGAGACTTAATATAGCAATCTCAAACGGGCTTAGCAACCTCTATCTGGTTGTCGCCATTTGGGGTACTGTCAAGCATTCTGTGTAAATTGGTGCTCGGGTACCTCCTGGGGTTGATTT
>JBDRQZ010000518.1:0-9501 GCA_043826025.1 bacterium
AATTCGGGGATAGTACAAGATACTCAATGTATTGGGACATCATTGGTTATGATTTCGGATGAGCTACCCGCCGGACAAGAAAAGACGCCCGCCATCACAGCGAGCGCCTTCAGTTCCGATTTGAGTCCGGGGAATGGGAGCGTTGGCTCAGGCCACTCCGATCTCCTGACAGAGATAAACGTCCTGTATCGCGTTAAGCAGCTTCACCCCTTCGGCCATCGGTCGCTGGAACGCCTTGCGGCCGGAGATCAGTCCCATCCCGCCGCCGCGCTTGTTAATTACTGCGGTGCGCACCGCTTGCTGCAGGTCATTACTGCCGGAGGCGCCGCCGGAGTTAATCAGGCCGATGCGCCCCATATAGTCGTTGGCAACCTGATAGCGCACCAGATCGATCGGATGATCCGAGGCCAGCTCGGTGTACATCGTCTCTTTCCACTTGCCGAAGGAGCCGCCGGTGGCTTTCTCGACAGCCTTGTAGCCACCATTGTTGGTGGGCAGCTTCTGCTTGATGATATCAGCCTGGATTGTCACTCCGAGATGATTCGCCTGACCAGTCAGGTCGGCGGCAGCGTGGTAATCGACGCCATCGGCTTTGAACACGGGATTGCGCAGATAGCACCAGAGCACCGTGACCAGGCCGAGTTCGTGAGCATAAGCGAATGCCTCGGCGACCTCGACGATCTGCCGGCGAGAATCCTCCGAGCCGAAATAGATTGTCGCGCCAACCGCAATCGCACCCATATCGAATGCCTGTTCGATTTTGCCGAAAAAGACCTGGTCATACAGATTCGGGTAGGTCAGCAATTCGTTGTGATTGAATTTGACCAGGAAAGGAATCTTGTGGGCATATTTGCGCGCCACGATTCCCAGCACGCCAAATGTACTGGCGACCGCATTGCAGCCACCCTCGATTGCCAACCGGACAATATTTTCCGGGTCGAAATAGTCGGGATTCGGCGCGAACGAAGCGCCGCCCGAATGCTCGATGCCCTGGTCAACCGGCAGAATCGAGAGATAACCGGTCTTTGCCAACCTACCGTGGTCGTAAATCGTCTGCAGATTGCGCAGGACATTTATCGATCTGTCAGAATGTGACAGTACTCGATCGACAAAATCGGGTCCGGGTATCGCGAGTTTCTCTTTGCTGATTGTTTTGCACTGGTGGTTCAGCAGGTTGTCAGCCTCTGCCCCCAGCAATTTTGTGATGTCATTCAGGCTTGCAGCCATTGTATCCTCCGTGAGCGATCTCCGTTCTAATTGGCGGCTGACCGCCGCGTCTCCTTACTCTTTACTGATGTCGGCAACCGGCGAAGGATACCGCATCAGTTTGCCGCTATATACAATAAACTCCTATGCAACTCAATAATCGATTGAGGTCATTTTGGCCTACGTCGGTCTCTCCGCGACGACCAGCGCAGCCGCGCTCGAATTCGAGTGAGTGAGTGAGAGATGGAGTATAAGATCGTGAGTCACGCGGCTGGACAACTGCGGGAGCCCTGTCTCGGATTTCAAGACAATAATCTCCTGCCAACTCCTGACCACCACCCCAGCCTGCGAGAGCGCCTTGAATGCCGCCTCCTTGGCGGCAAAGCGTGCAGCCAACGAAGGGGCCGGGTCATGCTGGCTCAGGCAGTAGGTTATCTCTTCCTCTGTGTAGATTTTTCGCAGGAAACCATCTCCCCAGCGCTGGTAAGCCTTTGCGATTCTTTCGATTTCGATTATGTCGATGCCGATTCCGACGATCATTACACTCTCAGCCTTTAGACTGCGTCCCGCAAATTTGCCCTCTCATTATAGGGTCGTGAGGAGTGTCGGCCAATTGATTTCTGGAGCAGAAAACTGTACACTGACCGGTTATTGAGCAGATTAGCGAATTCGCTTGAGTTCAACTGAAACGGGATTATATTGGGGGTGCAAAGTTAGAGAGGGTAATTTGAAAAATCTCTAACAACTCTCTCATGAAGGTCGCCCCTACAATGGTTGAGCGTACTGCCGTGACTCGCCCCGGGCGATAGCAGTAGCAAAAAACCGTGGAGGCTGTAAAAACCCTTTACCGTATTTATTGAGGAGTTTTTTCAAAACAACCCTCTCTTTCTTTATGCCTGCTCGGCAGCGGGTTGCTTTTCGAAGAGATCGTAGAATCCAAGTTGAGTCAGTTCCTTTTCCACTTCGGCGGTCTGTATCCTGAGATCAAAACGGTGCGCCGCCTCTCTCACAGTCGCCAAGTCCAGGAATCTTTGTAAGAGGCGCACCGAGGCCGGCAGCAGTGTCCCGTCTACTCTCGATCGGGCCTCATGCTTGACAAACACACCACCGTTGGCATCGACAGTCAGATATTTCACCACCGGGTAGTCGCCTGCCAGTTCCTCTTTGATTTGATGCAGAAGCTGTGCGGTGGTGAACCGTGGCATCTTGCCCTGAAACCAGGCCAGTGAGAGATTGATGGTCCGCACCAGGGTATCGCCGTGCTGCGGTCGCCATTTCGCTTCCTGGTGGGCCGCTTTCTGTTTGGCCGCCCGAACCGCGATCGAGCGCAGCACGGCCTTCACTACCAGGTTGAGCGTTGCCCGATTCAGATCGGGGCGCGCCATGATCAATGTTGCCGCATCCCGCTCATTGAAAAGCAAGAGCCAACCTTTCTTATACTTAGTAGCCAGGTGGTCTGCCACCCGTTCAAGGCGGGAGAGATCGGCTAGCTGCAGGCAGATTCTCTCGGCCTCCTCATCGCCGAGCCGGGCCGGCAGCAGGTGATGGCACTCATTGGAGACTTTGTCCCAAATGATCACGCCGGCGACTCCGACTACGCCACGGATTTCCTCCAGCGCTCGCCTCATGCCGCCTCCACCAGTCGATGCAATTGTTCCAGCACCTCTTTCTTCTTCACGCGGACTTCCACCAGCGTTGCCAGATATCCTTCACCGCAGGGAACCAGCAACAATGCCTCCTTGCCGAGATGCAACACACAGTCCTCGGTGTCGCCGAAACGGCCCAGCTCGGAGATCATGAGCAGCAAATCAGTCGTACCCGCAACCAGCGAGCCCAATGCCTGAATATCGGCTTCCGGCCTTCCCGCCGCGGTCACCACACTCTCGGTACTGAAATAATAGGCCTCCCGCACGCCTTTGACCTGCATCGCTTTGCTTACCAGAATCTGGTATTGGCTCGGCTCCGCTTTGGGCGCAGCATGCTGCAGGAGAGTCTGCGCGTGTTCCTCGACCAGGGCGGTGACTTCGCGATGCTGGCTGGCGATCAGCGCCTCGACCTCTTTTTGGCGTTCAGGTGAATCGAGTTGCGCAGTCCAGTCTTTTTGGATTTTATGCAGAACCCGGCCACCGACCGTAACCGTAGTCGCGACCCGTGGTTGCGGGTGACGCGAGAATTCCGTCTGGATCTGGATTTTCTCGGGACCGTAGGCAATTGCCGACAGCCGTCCGGCCGGCAAGAAATCATTCATCGACTTTTAGGTCTCCTGAAAGCTCGGTTGCGAGAACCACTTATCACAGATGTTATCGGCCAATGCCTGCGTGGCATTCAGTCGGGGAAGGTGGCTGATTCAAATGGCGACGTGGAAATAAAAAGGGGAGTCATTCAGGAATGACTCCCCGGGGCCCGGAAAGGCTTCAGCAGTTTAACATTTTGAAAAGCCGCAGTTGTTGCAGGTCGCGCAACCGGAGTCATGGACCAGCATCGAGCCGCAATCAGGGCAGGGCTCGCCATATGTCGAGGCGCGCTTGTACTCACGACCATTGCCGAAGTGCTTGCGCAGCACCATCGCAATGGCATCGGGGATCGACTTGATTAGTTCACCATTCTGGAACAGCGGCGACTCGCCGCCGATTCCCGCCAACTGGTCGATTACCGCACCCACCGGCACGTTGGAGCGGAGCAGAAGTGAAATCATCCGGCAAATCGCCTCCGTGTCCGCCATTGTCGACCAGCCCGACTTGCCGATCTGGGCGAAAACCTCGAACGGTTTGCCGTCGCGGGCATTGATCGTAATGTAGAGATTGCCATAGCCGGTGCGGATTCTCTCGGTGATTCCGGTCAGCACATCGGGTCGCTCCGCCACCTTGCCCAGACCCTTGGCGACCGGTTCTGCGACTACTTTCTTCGCTTCCGGCTGCGGTGTCGGCTCGGGAATCGTCTTCTGAGTCGGATCTTTGGTCTTGCCGGTCGATAGTACCTGATTGGGGCGGGAACCGTCGCGATAAATCGTCACGCCCTTGCAGCCCGTATCGTACGCCAGCATATAGGCGTCAAAAACATCCTCCTGCGAGGCGGAATTGTCGAAATTGATCGTCTTCGATACCGAGGAATCGCAATTCTCCTGAAACGCGGCTTGCATCAGAACATGCTCGCGGGGGCTGATATCAGCGGCAGTCGTGAAAATCTCGCGGATATCGGTCGGCACCTCATCGAGTGAGCGCAGGCTGTTTTCCTGAGCGATCCGCTCCATTAGCTCCTTGGAGTAGAAGCCACGCTTGCGGGCGATGCGCTCGAAAATCGGATTGACGTCGACCAGCTTCGTGTTGTCCATCACGTTTCGCACGAAAGAGATGGCGAAATAAGGCTCGATCCCGGAGGAACAACCGGCGATGATCGAAATCGTGCCGGTCGGCGCGATGGTAGTGACCGTGGCATTGCGCATCGCCACACCTTCGGCAGCGAATCTGGAGTTTTCCCAGTTCGGGAACTTGCCTCTGGTCTTGGCCAACTCGGAGGATTCGATATGGCCGGTAGTGTTGATAAACTCCATCACTTTGCGGCCCAGTGCGAGTGCCTGATCGCTGTTGTAAGGGAGCCGCAGCCTGACCAGCATATCGGCCCAACCCATGACGCCCAGGCCGATCCGTCGGTTGCGGCGTGTCTGACGCTCGATCTCCGGGATCGGGTACTTATTGACATCGATGATATTATCAAGAAAATGCACCGACTTCTGGATCGTCGCCCGCAATTTCTCCCAATCGACACCCTGTTCCGGCGCCTCATGCGGATCGTAATCGGAGGGTAGCGGATCGGCAACCATGCGGCCCAGGTTGATCGAACCCAGATTGCAGGAATCGTAAGGGGGCAGGGGTTGCTCGCCGCAGGGGTTGGTGGCTTCGATCGTTTCAACTCCAGTGCAGGGAGCCTGCTGGTTCATCCGGTCGATGAAGACGATTCCCGGCTCGCCCGTGGTCCAGGCGTGCTGGACAATATCATTGAAAACCCGCCCTGCGTTTTTGGTAACCAGTTCTCCATCGATCTTATAGGTTTCGCCACTGCGAGGATCGCGGAGCGCATAGTCGCGATTCTCCTTGACCGCATCCATGAACTCATCAGTCAGCGCGACTGAGATATTGAAATTAGTGATCTGACTCAGGTCATCTTTGCAGGAGACAAACTCCTCAATATCGGGGTGATCTACCCTCAGAATTCCCATATTCGCACCCCGGCGGGTGCCACCCTGCTTGACCGCCTCAGTTGCCGAGTTGAAGACCTTCATGAAGGAGACCGGCCCGGAGGCAACTCCGGAGGTCGAAGCAACCATTGAGTTACGCGGCCGCAACCGCGAGAAGGCAAAGCCCGTACCGCCGCCTGACTTGTGGATCAATGCGGCATTCTTAATCGACTCGAAGATTTCTTCCATTGAATCGCCAACCGGCAGGACGAAGCAGGCCGAAAGCTGTCCCAACGGACGTCCGGCATTCATCAAAGTCGGCGAATTCGGCAGGAATTCGAAAGCGGTCATCATCTCGTAAAATTCTGCGGCGGTTCGTTCCTCCTGCTCCTCGGTGACGCCATAATTGCGATCCGCCAAGGCAACCGCCTTGGCCACGCGCCGGAAGAGGTCTCCGGGAGACTCGACGATCTTACCCTCTTTGTCCTTGGCGAGATAACGTCGCTCCAGAACCCGTAGGGCGTTTTCAGTCAATTGCAATTTATCAGAACGCTGCATAGTCGATCCTCCCTCTAGATGATCGTCCCTGATGTCACTCTCACCCAGCGCAATCTGAAATCTCCGGATTCCAGCCTGCGCGTACTTCTCCTGTCCCCTGACGAGAGGGGTCCGCGACCGTCAAATTTCGATGTCATGTTGCTCCCCGCAACGAACCGAGCATTCAGGCCATCGGGACTTCCAGATTAGCAGATAGCGTCAGGGGTGTCAATCAAAAATCTGAAAAAAACCCAATATGTTGTATTTGTTGGTCAGGAAGACACACCATATTGCTATCAATACATATCGAAGTCCTGCTTCTCAGGTTTCCAGAATTATAAGGCGTTGGTAGACAGGGTACTAAAACCACTCACCAGAAAGAGGAGTCTCCAGGGCAGATTGTCAGACTCGGAGAGATAAAGGTCGATAGCGCGTTTCTGGTTACTTGTCAATAAGTTACAGAGAGACCCTTAGCTCTCGGTGAGCGAGAAGAGCCAGGCGTTACTCAGCTCTGCCCTGCACGACAATTGGCTTGACAACCTTGTCTGGCACAGTGTATTCTACAGCCCGGCAAAGGATACACCGTTGTCTACCGCTGAAAGGCAATTACGCGAAAAAATCTGTCTGGCAGGTCGTGAGTTACGGCAACGCGGTCTAAGCTTTGGCTGCGAAGGCAACCTCTCCTGCAGGCTTGACTCGAATCAGATTTTGATAACCCCGGCAGGTAAAGATAAAGGGACGTTGGTTCCCGTGGAGATTGTCTGCGTTTCCACTCAGGGCCAGGTGCGGGCAGGGGAGCTGGAGCCTTCGAGTGAGTGGCGTCTGCATGCCGCTGCCTACGCTGTGGACGCGGGCGTCAACGCCGCCGTGCATCTGCACCCACCCTATGCCACGGCTTTCGCGGTGGCGGAGCGGCCGTTCGCTACCGAGAAGTTCACCGAGTTAGCCGCACTACTCGGCGAAGTCCCGTTGATTCCCTATGCGCCGCCCGGCAGTGAACAACTGGCAAACACAGTCGCCACGCGGCTGGCTCAGGGGCACACATTCCTGCTGGCGCGTCATGGGTTGGTGAGCTTTGGCGACGATCTCGATCAAGCCTGTACCCGAGTGATTGCCGCCGAACACTGCGCCCAGATTCTCTGGCTGGCGGAAGCTCTGCTACGGCCGCCGACAAAATTCAGGAGTGAGCATTAAGATGCCGCGCCGGGTGGTTACCAGTCATGCCGACCGTATCGACGCTCTGGTCGGGCCATTCCTGAGTGAGTTGGATAACGCTCGCAGACTTGCCGGCCGCAAGGGTGAACAAATCGCCGACCTCTCACGCTTTGATCTGCGTCTAGCGCCGCCCGCCGGCAGCGCCGCGCCGGCCAATCCGGCCGCACAGATCAGACAGGTATTCGCTGAATACCTGGCGGATCAATATTGTGTGCGTCTCAATCCGGAGCGCGAGCTGCTGCTGGCGCCCTCGGGCCGGGCGGCGCTGATGCTGCTCTGCTGCTATTTCGTCGAGTCGGGTCGAGAATGTCTCGCGCCCGATCCGGGCTTTGTCGCCTATCGCAATCTGCCGCTGCTGTTTGGCGGCAAGGTTGGACGCTACGCGCTTCTGCAGCGCAATGATTTTCTGCCTAATCTCGAACAGCTCACTCGCGAGAAGCCAGATGGCAAATTGTCGCGACTGATCTTTGTCAACTCGCCCCACAATCCCTCGGGTGCGATTGCCGACACCGACTTCTATGCCCGGCTGGCGAAATTAGCGGTCGCTGAGAATTTGCTGGTTATCGCCGACTCCTCATACTGCCTCAATTCGATTGGCTCGATGCCAGCGCCGATTTTTCTGGAAAACCGGAAACGCTTTGGCGCCGGGCTGGAGATGTTCAGTCTCTCGACCAATCTCTGCGCGCCCGATCTGAAACTCACGGTAGTGGCTGGCCCGCGACGGCATATCACCTCCCTAAAATCGTTAGCTGCAGTTACCGGTCTTACTCCCAGCCCACCGCTGCTGGCGGCGGCGGCGGCTTACTTCGAGTCGGCAAAGACACTCAAATCACATCTTGATCTCTGCCGCGAGACGATCCGCAACCGCACCCGTCTGATCACCGCATCCCTGAGTGAAACCGGGATCAGCTACTATCCGGTGATTACGACGCCATTTGTCTGGGTGAAGTTGCGGCGGGGACGGGTTTCGCTGGCTTTCGCGCGCACCCTCCTACGGCGTAAGCAGGTGGCGGTCTCGCCCGGGTCGGCTTTTGGTGAAGGTGGCGAAGGCTGGATCAGGGTGGCCGCGAATCTCGAAGGCGCTGAGTTGCGCCAGGCGCTTGATTTGCTTATAAAGCACTATCAGCCGATTCGGTCGCGGATGCGGGATCGCAGGAAACAGTAATGGACATAATTAGACTGCAGAATATGACTTTCTATGCCTACCATGGGGTCAGCGCCGCCGAGAAAGAGACCGGCCGACGTTACGAGGTCGACTGCGAACTTCATCTCGACCTGACCCAGGCGGCGAAGAGCGATAAGCTCGGCGACACCGTCAACTACGCTGAGGTTTATCAGACGGTCGAGCAGGTGTTGCAGGAGCGCAAGTACTCGTTAATCGAATCGGTCTGTGCCGAGATCTGCCGCAGGCTGCTCGCGATGGAGATGCTCAACAAGGTTGTGGTGCGGGTGCGCAAGAAGATGCCGCCGATTCCGGGGAATCTCGATCACATCGAAGTTGAAATGATGCGTGAGTCGAACTGATGAGCACGGTTTATCTTAGTTGCGGCTCCAATCTGGGGATGCGGCGTTCGAATATCGAAGCGGCTCTGATGCGCTTGGAGCAACAAGGTCAAAGCCAGGTGGTGCGCCTCTCAAGCTATTACGAAACAGAACCTGTCGATTATCTGGAGCAGCCTGATTTTCTCAACAATGTGGTGGAGTTGACAACCGAGCTGGAGCCGGAACAATTGCTGGCTTTGATCAGGACAATCGAGACCGAGGTCAATGGCGGCAGTAAGGTGATTCCCAAAGGGCCGCGTCTGATCGATCTCGATCTCCTGCTCTGGGATGACCGCACTATTTTGAGCGCAGATTTGCAGGTGCCGCATCCCGCCATGTGTGCGCGGCGTTTTGTGCTCGTCCCGCTTCTGGAAATTGCGCCGGAACTCGAATGCCCGACACATGGTCGGCCATTCAGCGCCTGTCTGACCGCACTGGACAAGACCAATCAGCGCGTGGAGTTGACCCATGGATAACCGTTTCGCTCATCTGCGCTATGTTGCGGTCGACGGCCCGATTGGGGTCGGCAAGACGACTTTCTGTCGCCTGCTGGCCGACAAGCTGGAAGGCCACGCGATGCTGGAGGATGCCACCGGCAATCCTTTCCTCGCCGATTTCTATCGCAATCGCGAGCGTTTCGCGTTCCAGACCCAGACCTACTTTCTACTCTCTCGTTATGCGCAGCAGCGGGAACTGCTGGAGTATGACCTCTTCAAAGCGCGCATCGTGGCCGACTACACCTTCGAGAAAGATGCCCTTTTTGCTGAGGTCAACCTCTCCGAGGCGGAGTTAACGATTTATCGGCAGGTCTCGGCACTGCTCAAGAA
>JBDRQZ010000519.1:0-2840 GCA_043826025.1 bacterium
TCAATCGTAGTCGCGACCCCTTCGATAATGAATTCCTCCAGGGCGCGTCGCATTTTTGCCATGGCGTCGGAGCGATCCTTGCCGCGGACGATCAGTTTGGCCAGCAGCGAGTCGTAGAAAGGGGGCACTCGGTAGAGCGCAAAGGCGTGGGTATCGACCCGAACCCCGTGACCGCCCGGGACGTGGAAAGCTTCAATTAGCCCCGGCGAGGGGGCGAAATCCCGACTGGGATCCTCAGCATTAATCCGGCATTCGATAGCATGACCCGAAATCTTGACCTCTTCCTGAGTAATCGACAGCTTTTCCCCCGAGGCGATCCGCAACTGCTCGACGATAATATCGACATCGGTGACTTCCTCGGTAACCGGATGTTCGACCTGGACCCGGGTGTTCATTTCCATGAAATAGAAATTGCGATCGGCATCGACCAGAAATTCTATCGTCCCGGCATTTTCATAGCCGGCTCTCTTGGCGCCCGCCACTGCCGCCTCGCCCATGCGCTGCCGCAGTTCCGGAGTCATGATCGGCGACGGCGATTCTTCGATCAGTTTTTGGTGGCGTCGCTGCACGGTGCAGTCGCGCTCGCCCAGATGGATTACATTGCCATGCTGGTCGGCGAGAATCTGGAATTCAACATGGCGCGGTCTGAGCAGATACTTTTCCAGGTAGATTTCCGGATTGTTGAAGGCCGCCTGGGCTTCCATCTGCGCGGCACGCAGCGCTTTTTCCAGATCGGCGTCGCAATTAGCGACTCGCATACCCCGGCCACCGCCTCCGGCGGCAGCTTTGAGAATGATCGGATAGCCGACTTCCTTGGCCAGCTCGGTCGCCTGCGCCACACTGGTCACCGCACCTTCGCTACCCGGGATCACGGGTACGCCGGCGTCGCGCATCGTCTGTTTGGCGAGCACTTTGTCGCCCAGCGCCCGAATCACTTCCGGCTTGGGACCGATAAACTCCAAACCGCAGGAGCGGCAGATTTCCGCGAAATCGGCATTCTCGGCGAGGAATCCATAGCCGGGGTGAATCGCCTCGGCGCCGGTGATTTCGGCGGCGGCGATAATCCGCTTGGAATCGAGATAGCTGTCGGCTGACTTGGGAGGACCGATACAGACGACGGTATCGGCAAAGCGTACCGGCAACGAATCGGTATCGGCGTCGGAATAGACAGCGACCGACTCGATGCCCAACTCGCGACACGCGCGGATAATGCGCAAGGCAATCTCACCGCGATTGGCGATCAGAATCTTTTTGAACAAACTTACGCGTCCAAAGCTATGTGTGATGCCTCGCCGATCCGATAGCGAGGCGGCAACTCACCGGCTAGGCGGATTCATCGATGGCAGGCGCCATCGTACCCTGCCAACCGGCATCCGACGAACTGGTGATGCCCTTGATCCGCAGATCAAAGTCATCCGGGTTGGTCGCGCTGACCATCGCAGTCTCATAGTCGATCCAGCCCTGTTTGTAGATCTTCATGATCGACTGATCGAATGACTGCATACCATACTGAATATTACCCAACTGAATCAACTCTAAAATCGTGGTCGTCTTCATTGGGTCGATAATCGCATCACGTATCGCACCGGTGGCGGTGAGAATCTCGACCGCCGGGACTCGACCGATCGTGTCACATCTCGGCAACAGACGCTGACAGACAATCGCTTTCAAGGTACCCGCCAGAAGCAACCTGGTTTGCTGGTGCTGATGGGGCGGGAAGAAGGAGATGATTCGGGAGATCGTCTCCACCGCATTCAAAGTGTGCAGCGTGGTGAGCACCAGGTGACCGGTATCGGCCGCCTGCATCGCGATTGCCATCGTTTCGGTATCCCGAATCTCACCAATTAAGATGACATCGGGATCCTGTCGGAACGCATGCCGCAGCGCGTTGGCGAAGCTTTGCGAGTCGGAACCGACTTCACGCTGTGAGATGATCGATTCCTTGTCGGTGTACATGAACTCGATCGGGTCCTCAATCGTGAGGATATTCTCCGCACGCTGCGTGTTGATGTGTTCGATCATCGCCGCCAGTGTCGTCGACTTACCTGAACCGGTAGTGCCGGTGACGATAATCAGACCACGGCGCTCTTCGCAGAGGTCGCGCAGCTTCTCCGGCAGACAAAGCTCCTCGAAATCGGGGACTGTGGTGTTCACCGCGCGAATCGCCACACCGCCGGTGCCGCGCTGCCGGAACAGGTTGATTCGGAATCGTCCTAATTCCGGCACCGAGAGCGCCAGATCCATTTCGCTGCGGGCGTTGAAACGCTGTTGTTGCTCAGGTGAGAGGATTTGCGACAGAATCTCGGTCATTCCTTCCTTGGAGACCGGCTCCAATTCCATCGCCGTCAGTTTACCATCGATACGCAGAGTAGGTTTGATGCCGACCCGCAGGTGCAGGTCTGATGCGCGGCGCTTGAGCATCTGCAACAGTAAATCGCGCAGAATCATAAGCTCTGGCCTCCCGGGCTAGCTCCGGACTGGATCTGGCTAGACAGGCTCGACAACGAAGATCGCCTGACCATACTCTACCGGCTCGCCGTTCCCGACCAGCCCCTCGACAATCACGCAGTCATACTCGGCCTCGATCTCATTCATCAGCTTCATCGCCTCTATGATGCAGAGAGTCTGGCGTTTCTTGACCCGTGCAGCGACCTCGACAATGGGTGGCGCGCCCGGTTCGGGCGTCGTATAGAACGTCCCGACCATCGGCGTGGTCAACGCCGCGCGATTGCCGACCGGTTCCGGCCGTGGTTCCGGCGCAGCCGCCGATCCACTTTGCTGCGGCAGAGGTGGCAGTGTCGGTTTGACGTCGCTGGCCGGGATGGTGATCGAGGTGCCCG
>JBDRQZ010000520.1:0-5730 GCA_043826025.1 bacterium
TGCCACCAACGCCTCATTCACCTGGAAATTGCCGAGTAGTCTTGCTTTCTCTTCCGCCTTATCTTTCTGGCCCATGCTGGCCCAGACATCGGTGTAGATCACATCGGCGTCGGCCACCGCCGCTTTCGGGTCATGGACAATCGCCACGCTGCCGGGACCCTCTTTCTGCGCGGCGGCCAGCAAACCCATATCCGGCGGCGTTTGCTCATGAGTACCGATCACCAACTCGATCGGGAAACGACGCGCGAGGTTGATCAGCGAGTTGGCGATATTGTTGCCATCGCCGAGGTAGACGATCTTGAGCCCGTCGAGCTTCTGCTTCTTCTCGATGATCGTATAAGCATCGCCCAGAATCTGGCAGGGATGCAGCAGATCAGTGAGCGCGTTGATCACCGGCACATCGGAATGTTTGGCGAGTTGGACGACATCGTCGTGAGAAAAGGTGCGAATCGTAATCAGCGCCAGGAAACGAGACATCACTTTGGCGGCGTCGTAGATCGACTCCCGCTTGCCCAGTTCGATCTCTTTATCGGTGATATAGAGCGAATCGCCGCCCAATTCGGCCGCGCCGACCTCAAAGGAGATCCGGGTGCGCAGCGAGGCTTTATGGAAAATACAGCCGACAGTCTTGCCGGTCAGCGGCTTCGGGGCCGACTCCTTCTCCTTCATTTCGCGACACATTTCGAAAACGCGCTCTATTTCAGCGGTTGAAAAATCGGTTACGGCGAGATAATCTCTTTTCATCTTCGTGCTCCTCTGCATATAGTTCGGGTGAAATTATCTGGGAGTGGTCGGCAGGTCAAGCTAATTTACCTGACGGGCAAGATAGTGAGGAGAGAAGCATGAATGCGGTAATCGGAATTATCATCGTAATACTCGGCATCATCTTTCTGGGCAACAATCTGGGCTGGTTCGAGTATGACTTGGGCGACCTGATCAGCGACTGGTGGCCGGCGGTGCTGATCATCACCGGCGGCTGGATGATCTACTACCAAACACGGCGCAAAGGCGGCAGCGACTGGGAGGAAAGAGCGGGCATGGCGATCTCTAAGGCGGTGGGTGACCGTCAGTTGAAGCCGACCGAGATCCCAACGGATGGTCTGGTCGCCAAACAGGGCGCGGGCAAGCTGGTGCTTGATTTGACTTCCACGCGGCTGAACGAGGGCGAAAATCTGATCAGCCTCTCACAGGGAGCAGGCGAGATCAAAGTTGTGCTCCCCGGTAACGTTGCGGCCAAAGTCACGACATCCTGTGGAACCGGCGATATCCGGGTGTTTGATCGCAAAGAGGATGGGATTTCGAACCGGCTTGAGCATGAGGATGACAACTACGCCTCCGCGTCGACACGTATCAATCTGACCGTTAGGCTCGGACTCGGCGAAATTAAAGTCACCAGAGAATGACAACAGGAGCGCCAGGATCGCGACATGGATGACTTCCGCAATAGACGCCAGAAACAGGAAATCACCGACCGCGAGGAGTTGCTGGCAATTCTCGACAAATGCGATATCGGCTGGTTGGGGATGAGTCGGGCAGATGAGCCCTATGTCCTGCCCGTGAATTTCACGCGTGAGGGCGAGAAGCTCTATATCCACTGCTCGCCAACCGGCAAGAAGATCGACTTCCTCATTGCCAACCCCAATGTCTGCCTCACAGCGTTAGAGAATCCCGAGTATATTGAAGGTCGCGGCAACTACCGCTATCGATGTGTGATCTGTTATGGCAAGGCCAGACTTGTTGAGGATCGCGAGGAGATGCTAGCGGCTTACCAAAGCCTCTGCGCCAAGATCGATCCACTGGTAATGGAAGATATCAATGATGATTGTCTTGACCGCTCGGCGATCATCTGCATCGAGATTGAAAAGCTCACCGGCAAGCATGGTGTCGAGTAATGAGTCGATTGCGGCAGTTCACACGTCCGCCTGCGGCGCACGCAAGAACCGCCGCAACTGATTGGTTTTCCGGTCGAGTAATCAGCCGACGTGACGCTTCCGGACGACATTGATCAAGCCACCCGCCAGAATCATCTCGACCTGCCGTGCAGTCAACTGGTGCTGAACCTTGTATTCCTCATCCTTGGTCATGTTGCGCACCATGATCTCAGAGCCATTTTGCAGCGCTGCCGACACACTCCCCAGTCGGAGAATATCATCGCGGTCGATTCGGTCGTAGTCGCCCGGCTCTGAGAAGGTCAATGGCAAGATGCCGAAATTGGCGAGATTCTGCCAGTGGATACGGGCGAAGCCCTTGGCCAGCACTACCTGCACGCCGAGATAGCGGGGCGCGATTGCCGCGTGCTCGCGACTTGAACCCTGCCCATAGTTGGTGCCGGCAACAATCATCGAACCCTGGCTCTGATGCTGGATCGCGCGCTGGTAGTAAGTTTCATCGAGCATGGTGAAGACGAATTTCGCAATCTCCGGAATATTGCTGCGGAAAGGCAGTACCCGCGAACCGGCCGGCATGATGCCATCAGTGGAGATATCGTCGCCAACTTTGAGCAACACCGGCAAGCTGAGCGATTCACCGATCGGCGCAAATTCAGGCAATGATTTGATGTTCGGTCCCTTCTCCAGTTGCTCCCGACTACCATCTGCTGGAGGAGCAACGAGCATGCCCGTCATCATCTTGACCTGCGCCGGCTCATCGAAGCGAGGATAGTCAAAATCGAGCGTGCGCGGATCCGTGATCACGCCGGTCAGCGCCGAGGCTGCCGCCGTCTCGGGGCTGCAGAGGTAGACCTGGTCTTCTTTCGTGCCGGAACGACCGGGGAAATTACGCGGCACGGTACGCAAGCTGATCTTGCCGGTCGCCGGCGCCTGCCCCATACCGATACAGCCGTTGCAGCCGGCCTGATGAATCCGCCCGCCCGCCTGAATCAACTTGGCGAGATAGCCGAAATCCACCATGCTCTCGAGGATCTGTCTGGAACTCGGATTGATGTCTAAGGAGACGCGGTCATGCACCTGCTTGCCGTCGACTATTAGTGCGGAAATCGCGAAGTCGCGCAGGCCGGGATTGGCAGAGGAACCGATCATCGCCTGATAGATTTCGCGTCCCGCAACCTCACGCACCGGCACAACATTGCCGGGGCTGGAAGGCAGCGCAATCAGTGGCTCAAGTTGAGAAAGGTCGATCTTGTCATGTTCATCGTAAGTCGCGTCTGGGTCGGCGGTCAACTCCTGCCAATCAGCTTCCCGGTTCTGCATCTTCAAGAAGTGACTGAGATGTTCATCTGACGGAAACACTGTGGTCGTTGCGCCAAGTTCTGCGCCCATATTGGCGATCACATGCCGATCCATCGCCGTGAGGCCTTGCAGGCCGGGACCATAGTATTCGACAATCTTGCCGACTCCGCCGGAAACCCCATGTCGACGCAACATTTCGAGAATGACATCTTTGGCGCTGACCCAATCGGGCAGCTTGCCGGTCAGTTTGACACCCATGACGCGCGGCATCTTGACATAAAATGGCTCGCCCGCCATCACCATCGCAACTTCAAGTCCCCCTGCCCCCATTGCCAGCATTGCCATTGAACCGGCGGAACAGGTATGGCTGTCGGAACCGAGCAGACTCTTGCCCGGCTTGCCGAATCGCTCCATGTGCACCGGATGGCTGACGCCATTGCCGGGGCGGCTGTACCAGACACCGAAGCGGCGGCAGGCGCTGCGCAGGAAGAGATGGTCGTCGGGATTCTTGAAATCGGCCTGCACCAGATTATGGTCGACATACTGCGCCGAAATCTCGGTCTTGACTCGCGGCAGCCCCATCGCCTCGAGTTCCAGCATCACCATCGTGCCGGTAGCATCCTGGGTGAGTGTCTGATCGATTTTCAGCGCTATCTCGGCACCCGGCTTCATCTCCCCGGAGACCAGATGCGAGCTTATCAGTTTCTGTGCGACGTTCATTGCCATCTCCGCCATCCTTGTGCTTGTTTCGCTCCCCATGCCAGTCTAAAGGATACGCAGAAATCGTGCGGGGCTGTGGCAGGTCTTTGCGAAGAATGGGCGGCAGACGAGGACGTCTGCCGCCCATGGGCTCTAATTGGGACGTCAGTTGTGTTCGCTCGTAGGTTTGGTTCCGCAGTCCTGAGCGCAGCGAAGAGCAAGAAAACCAACAACTAGGCGACGGCAGCTGGATGAGTTGGCGCACTAGGGGGTACGCCAGCCACGGCAGATGTGGGTATCTGCCGGGCACTTGAGCGAAGAGTCTTGACCCCGGCGAAGCCGGTGGCTGGTGTACGCCCCCGTGCACCAGCTATACACGAGATGTTGGGTTTTTCCTCGCTCGCCGATGCTCGCGAGTCGGAACACCGACCTACGGAGGCTCGGCCCTCCGAACGCAAGTAGGTTAACCGCCCTGGCTGCGCGCTTTGAATATCAGCCAGAATGCGAGGTAGAAAATGAGTGCCGCGCCGAGCATGATCAAAACGAAGTTGATCGCATTGACCGGGCAATTCTGCCAAAAGACCAGCAGGATGACAATCCCGGCGCCCAGCGTGGATGCGTTCGCCAGCAACTCATTGCCGATCCGGCGAGCGTAGCTGTAGAGCCCGACAAGACCGATGCCGAGCAGCACATAGGGCCAATAGAAACCAAGAATCAGCATATACGATTGCCTCCATTAGAGGAATCGTCAAAGGGAGGGATAAGACTTACGCGGAATCAAGTGGTGAAAAGAAGTAGGTCAAGACCTCTTGGGTCTTGACATTTCTGCGAAAGTTGCGTCAAGCTCCGAGAGAGCCTGAGCAGAGTCCGAACCACCCTGGACTGAATCCAGGGCAGGCAGGGGTTCGGACCTACTTCCAGCAGGTTTCGTCTCCTAGGGTCGACAAACTTAGCCCAAAATGGTCGGGTGCTACCGGATCAAGAGGTGACAGTTCCGATCCGATAAGAAGAGCATGGACAATCTAGATGATCTCATTCTCGAGTTCGATGATGAGTTGCGCGTCCTGCATTTTTCGGCCAAGACACGCCTGGACGTCAAGTCGAAAGAGGACCTGAACGCACTATGCCAGAGGGTCGGGGCTGTTCTCGAGTATGTCCGTGACGAAGGCCGGTGCTTTCTGCTCGTGGACATGTCAAAGATCGCAATCGATCCGATCCTGAACTGCCTGTACGCCGAAAAGGTGGAGCAAATGACCGGGACCTTCCTCTTTGAGGAGGGCATTTTCCGGTACGGCTACGAGATCACCCGCGTGACCGCATCGATGGCTCAAAGTGAACATGGTCTTGGTGACCCCCACTTTTTCAGCACTAAAGAGGCGGCCCTAACACACATTCGCCAACTGGTTCAAACGGCGGCGATTCGCTCCGATTAGCGCTTGGCAAGTTTCTGACAGCTTAGCTGTCCTGCAAGGACTCAAAGGGGAAAGACAGTCAGCGGCGGCATTGTTCGGCGTATGGGAGAGGTCTGGCCAGTCGTTGGGATTGGGTGCACAGCAACTGCCGTCAGGCAGTAGGTCCGAACCCCCGGTCCCCCCTCGGCTCGTTCGAGGGCGGTTCGGACTCTTGTAGCTCAGGCTCTCTCGCCTGCCCTGGACACGAGCCAGGGGAGCCTGACGGGATATTTGTACCCCACCCAGAGCGAAGTGCGCAGCACGAAGCGTCGGGTGGGTTTTTCAATGTAGTGCATGCTGTTTCAGGTCCGCGAGCGCGCGAGCAGTCGTGTGACCTGACTCAGGACTCGAGGACCGGCAGGTCACAATCTCGCCATAAGTGGCTCGATCAG
>JBDRQZ010000521.1:0-2817 GCA_043826025.1 bacterium
AGGATGGATAGTCTACGGATTCTCTTTCAGTTAAGCCTCGCTGATTTCAGAGAGCGAACCCGGCGTTACAGCTTCCTCGTCACCATGATCGGAGTCATGTTTTTCGGATACCTGGTAATCACCGGTCAGTACACAATTCAGTTTGGCGAATACAAGGCGCTCTACGATTCGGCCTGGGCGGGCAGTCTGATGGCTGTCTGCAGCACTATCATGATGACGGTCATCGGATTCTACCTCGTCAGAGGTTCGATTAAGCGCGATCGCCTGACTGAGGTGGGCCAGATTATTGCAGCGACCCGGATGAGCGGGCGTGTCTACATGACGTCAAAACTGGTGAGCAACATTGCTACGCTGTGGTCGATGATCGCAGCCCTGGCCGTTCTGGCCTTTGTCACGCTGTTGATCAAGAACGAGACAGGTGAGATTAGCCTCTCGGCTTTTGTATCGCCCTTTCCGATCATTTCTCTACCCGCGTCGATCCTCGTCGCCTCAGTAGCAGTCTTCTTCGATGCCGTTCGTTGGCTTAGAGGCAGTGCGGGCAATATTCTTTACTTGTTCCTGGCAGAGAGTCTGGTTCTGCTGGGTATGCTGGCGGTGCCGCCTTTGGACATCGCATCTGTTGCGGTCTTCACCGACAGCGCACGGGCCGCTGCTGAAATGACTTTTCCGGGAGAGAAGATCGGATTGTTGATGGGCTTTGTCGGCTTCGATCCAGGGATGCAAATCGAAGTGTTCAAGACGTTTTCGTGGACCGGGATCGATTGGACGTTCCATATGCTTTTGCTGCGATTGCAGTGGCTAGTTGTTGCACTTGTGGTCACCAGCATGGCGGTCCTTGTTTTTGATCGCTTTGATCCAGCCAAGAGCAAACACAAGGTGACTGCGCGGAAGGCAAAGACAACTACCCCAGTGGAAACACAGGCAGTAACCCGTGCTGTCACTGGAGTTGACTACGATTCGCTCCTGCTCCCAGAACCAAAGTTCAGACTCACGCGGATGGTCAACGCGGAACTGTGTCTGGCCCTCAAAGGTCTTCACTGGTTTTGGTACATAGTCGCGGTCGGGCTTGTGGTTGCCCAGTGCGCGGCGCCCTTCGATGTTGCCAGGCTGTATTTAGTGCCCGCGTCGATGATCTGGCCGCTGGTGATATGGTCATCGATGGGAACGCGTGAATCTCGTTTCGGCACAGTCCAGTTGCTTTTCTCCTCGCCAAGCCCCCTCCGGCGTCAATTTCCCGCCAACTGGCTGGCCGGTCTGTTGATTGCTGCCGTATCGGTTGGTGGCATGTTGCTGCGAGCGAGTACTGAAGGACAGTGGCTTTACGCTGCGACACTGTTGGTTGCAGCTTTCTTTGTTTCAACGGTGTCATTGGCCCTGGGAACCCTATCCGGCAGCAAAAAACTATTCGAGGTCACTTATCTGATGGTCTGGTATGTGGGATCAATTGATCATCTGGCAGCTTTGGATTTGCTCGGCACTACTGATGAATCCGTTTCTGCCACGAAACTGGCCTTTCTGGGTCTGGCTGCCGCCGGCTCACTGGCTATCGCGTTTATCGCACGTCAACGTCAGGTGGACTGTTGTTGATTGTCGATCGTGCTGCGTTAGATGGATTCAGCACAGGTATGGTCTTCAGATTACGGGACTTTGCGGTTGTCCTGACCCCCGCCAGGAGCAGTCGTGTATTAATGAAGGGCTGCTTCAGGGACCTTGCTTTTCCTTATTATGCAGGAACTCACCAGAGATCGGGTTTTGCGAAAGCCACAGGACTCGGGGACATGTTCAAGTGCGAACGGAACGGTTTATGAACAAAGCAAGGCTCGGTGAGCCGAAGCAGAACCGGGAGCCGCTCAGTTGCGACTCCCGGTTTTTCGCTAGCTTAGACAATCAGATTGCATTAGCAATCCGGCACACCGTCGTTGTCGGGGTCACACGGAGGCGCCCCAGAAGCAAAGATGTACTGAATCAGATAAACTACATCCGTCATGTTGACAGGGCCATCACAATTGGCATCGCCGGCCACATAAGGATCGGGAGCGGGCCCTCCGACGAAGATGTACTGGATGAGGTACACCGCGTCGGAAATGTTGACGCCCCCACTGCCGTCTGCGTCGCCGCAGAGCGTCGAATTCAAGTAGATTGGGCCGACATCCTGAGGCATGATATCAAGCAGCGGGATCGTATCGACTATTCGTCCGAGCTCGCGACCCTCGACTCTGAGGATCAAATTGTCTCCAGCACCGTAATCCTGAGGCAGACCATCCGCCTGCTGCTTCAGATTCCCCAGATTTATCGCCCAAAAACCATCATATTCGGCAATCTCAACTAGCGGTAGCGAGGCACCCCGGCCGTTCTCGGCCGTGGCGAAAACCTGCACATTGGCGGCCGGTATCGAGTCGCTGTCATAAATGCGACCATAAATAGTGGCCGGTTTGCCCGCTCCGACCGGGGAGGTCGTGAAAGAGTAGTAAGCTCCGCCATTGTCATCAGTTGTGTCACCGGAGACGACCTCGAACAAGTATGTCGTCCCCTCCAGCAGGCCCTCTAGTTCAACCAAGTGCTGCCAACCGCCCCACCAGCTATCTTCACGCGCGGTCTCCTCGCTGACCGAGCCGGTGCCGAAGTTGATGCACCCATACGTCAAGGAATCGGTCGTCCAGGTTATAGTAGCTGACGAGCTTGTGAGATTACCAACACTGACGCCATAGATAACCGTTGACTTGGTGCCATCACGATCTGCCCCCGTCAACAAGCCTCCCGTCACTCCGTGAGTACCTGCTCTGGGGATGGAAGCCATGACGGTGGCACTAAAATTCG
>JBDRQZ010000522.1:0-2453 GCA_043826025.1 bacterium
TGATCGGGGAAAAGCTTCTTCATCTCGCGGAAAAATGAGTTCCGCATCCCATAGGAATCATTGGCGAACAGAAATCCACCGGCTCGCAGGTATCGCCTGAGAATATCGAGATCATCGGCGCGGAAATTGACATTGCCATGGCCGGTCATAAAGAGAAATGGGTAGTTGAATAACCCCTGATCCGACAAGCCAATCCGAGCCTCATTGGCGGCGATCCGGACGTTGGAATTGTCCCGCACGAAATCGATCAGATTGGGCAACGCAGAAGAGCCCCAATACCAGTCGCCGCCGCCGGGATATTTGAGCCGGGCGATAGTGACCTCGGTCTCAGACTGCGCACTTGCGCTGGCGGGCAGAATCGTCGCCAGCAGCGCCGCTATCAATATGTAGTTTATCAGCCTAACCACTTAACAATCATACGAATATGAGTAACCGAAGTTCGAGAATAGAATCGGCACAAGCGCCGATGCAGTACACTACTAATGTATGGAAGTGCAGATATTTGTCAACCGGATTTGTCTACTATTGAAGAGGGCTTCTTGTATGTGGGTAAAAGCGTTTCCCGGTCGTGCGTGCTTTCGGAAAACAGAATACTCGGACGCTGCTGCTGTTTATACCCGAACTGGTTCAGGCATGTTGCGAACGCCGTTAGCTGAACGCCGGGAGGTCGAGGTGATCGACCTCCCGGTTGTCAGTTCTATTCGGTGAGTCTAGGCAAGATCGAAGCGATCCAGATTCATGACCTTGTCCCATGCGGCCACGAAGTCATGTACGAATTTCTCTTGAGAGTCCTCACATGCATAAACTTCCGCCAGAGCCCTGAGTTGAGAATTCGAACCGAAAACGACGTCGACACGGGTGCCCGTCCACTTCGGTTTGCCTGTTGAGCGGTCATGTCCCTCGAACACTTCTTCGGCTTCCGAGGTTGCTTTCCATGTCGTGTTCATGTCGAGCAGGTTCACGAAGAAGTCATTGGTGAGCGTTTCTGGCCGCCTGGTGAAAACGCCATGTTTGGATCCCCCGACGTTCGCGCCCAGCACGCGCATGCCGCCGATGAGAACGGTCATCTCCGGCGCGGTCAGCGTCAGTAATTGCGCCTTGTCGATCAGCAACTCCTCGGCCGGCACGCTGTATTTGGTCTTCAGGTAATTGCGAAAACCGTCGGCTTTTGGCTCGAGTACGACGAAAGAGGCCGCATCGGTCTGCTTCTGTGTAGCGTCCATGCGTCCCGGCGTGAAGGGAACCGTGATTTTGTAACCGGCGTTCTTCGCCGCCTGCTCGACAGCCGCGCAACCGCCCAGAACGATTAGATCAGCCAGCGAAACCTTTTTGTCGCCGGGCTGGGACTTGTTGAATGCTTTCTGGATACGCTCCAGGGTCTTAAGCACTTTCGCGAGTTGAGCAGGCTGGTTGACTTCCCAATCCTTCTGTGGCAACAGGCGAATGCGTGCGCCGTTTGCTCCGCCTCGCATGTCTGAACCACGGAAACTGGACGCCGACGCCCAGGCGGTCGATACCAGCTCCGCTACAGACAGACCGGAAGCCAGGATTTCTCCCTTGAGGGAGGCGATGTCCCGCTTGTTGATCAGTTTCTGGTTGACGGCTGGAATGGGATCCTGCCAGATGAGTTCCTCAGCGGGAACCTCCGGGCCGAGATAACGTGAGCGGGGCCCCATGTCGCGGTGGGTCAGTTTGAACCAGGCCCGCGCAAAGGCATCCGCGAACTTCTTAGGATTTTCCAGATAACGCCGCGCGATCGGCTCGTAGATGGGGTCGAACTTCAGCGAGAGGTCCGCCGTGGTCATCATTGGCCGGTGTTTCTTTGACGGGTCGTGCGCGTCAACGATCATATCCTCATCATCCACGTCCTTGGCAAACCACTGATTCGCGCCAGCCGGGCTCTTGACCAACTCCCAATCGTATTTGAACAGCACCTTCAGATAGCCCATGTCCCATTTGGTCGGGTTCGGCTTCCAGGCGCCCTCAATACCGCTGCTGATTGTATCGCCGGCTTTGCCGCTGCCGAAACTGCTCTTCCAGCCGAGACCCATCTCCTCCATGGGAGCAGCTTCCGGTTCGGGGCCGACCAGTGCTGCATCACCAGCACCGTGACACTTGCCGAAAGTGTGCCCGCCGGCGACGAGCGCGACAGTCTCTTCGTCATTCATGGCCATGCGTGCGAAAGTTTCTCGGACGTCACGGCCGGAAGCGACCGGATCTGGGGTGCCGTCCGGGCCTTCAGGGTTAACGTAAATCAGGCCCATCTGCACCGCCGCCAGGGGGTTTTCGAGATCACGCTCACCGCTGTAACGACTCTTGGGTTTGTCGCTCGTAGCCAGCCACTCCTCTTCTGCACCCCAGTACACGTCCTCCTCCGGCTCCCAGATATCCTCGCGGCCGCCAGCGAAACCGAAAGTCTTAAATCCCATTGACTCAAGCGCGCAGTTGCCGGC
>JBDRQZ010000523.1:0-7618 GCA_043826025.1 bacterium
TCCGGCAACCGCATTCTTGACCTCAGCGTCGGCCTTGTCCAGCTCGGTCTTGACCACCAGGAAATCTTCGTTGCGTTCCAACGCCATTCCGACCGCCTGTTCGATAGTCAAGGTGACTGCACTTGCCAGATTTGGCAGCAACGCCAGGGCGAGAACGGAGCATAGCAATAATGGTCGCAACTCAGCTCTGCCAACCAATTCCAGTAATCCTTGCCGTAAACATCTTCTCACTTACAGACTCCGTGAAGAAACATTTCAATAGCCGCTTCGATGTCCCGTTGCAGGGTATCGCCACGGCCTCGCAAATAGCGTTCTATGACTGTGCAGGAGATCGCTGCAATTGTGAAGGCAGTGAACTCCGAATCGATTTGCTTGAATTCGCCCGAATCTACTGAAGCTCTGATCGCGTTCACCAGCGGTTGGATGTAGCGCTGATGACGCTTCATGATGTCCCCACTCAGTTTCAGCCGGTGATCGGGTAATTCCAGCATCATCACCCGGTAATAGTCGGGGTTTTCGAGGAAAAAATCCACATGCGCCTGCATACCGCGCTTGAACCGCTCTGCGACATCCAGGGTCATATCCCGGGATTTCAACATGCGGGCCTGCAGCAGTTCATAGCCGCGATCCACCAGCGCCAGAAACAGCTCCTGCTTGGATGGGTAATAGCGGTAGATCGTTCCCTTACCGACCCCGGCCTCGCGTGCAATTTGCTCGACCTCGCAGCCGGTGTATCCATCACGCGCAAAAAGAGTTAAAGCGGCGGAGAGAATCATCTGCCGACGTTCAGCCCCCGGCATCACCCGCCGCTTGCGAGGCTCAATCTGGGGATTTGCTCCATTCATTAGACGTTATAGACGGACTGGTCAGTCATTTGTTCCACGAAGTTACCGATAAAGTCGCCGAAATTGTATCAGATCCAGCGCTTTTTTTTGAAGAAGATGAGCAACCCGACTACGACGGCCAGAATCAGAGCTATCGAGAATGGATAGCCGAAATGCCAGGTCAGCTCCGGCATAAAAGCAAAATTCATCCCGTACAGTCCGACGATGAAAGTTGCCGGCAGGAACAAGGCCGAGAGGATTGTCAGGAATTTCATAATTTCGTTGGTCTTGGTCGAGAACAGCGAGAAGTAGAGATCGACAGCGGAATTGACCGATTCCCGCTGAACGCCGACCGTGGCCTGCATAACCTGCAGATGGTCATGAATATCATTGAAATAGACAGCGCAGCGTTCGCTGATCAGCGGGAAGATGCCCCTGGTGATCCGGGCGACGACCTCCGACTGCGGCCAAACGACGCGATTGATCAGCGAAAGATCGCGTCGGATATGGAACATCAGGCGCAATGTGCCCTTGTCGGGATCGTCGAAAACCTCCGCCTCCACATGGTCGACTTCCTTTTCGAGCAGATTCAAAGCACTGAAATAGGTATCGACGACATGGTCAAGCAGCGAGTGAAAGAGAAAGTCGGCACCGCGCGACATCAGGCGACTATCACGTTCCAGACGACGGGCGACGGACGCCAAAGGTGGCATCTTGCGAAAATGCACTGTGACCACCGCGCTTTTGGTCAGAAAGACACCGATCGGCCAGACATCGATGTCCTCTTCCTGCATCGGCTGCCCCAAAACCTGGGCGACGGTGAACAGGAATTCACCGTAATCATCAACTTTGGGCCGGGACATCTCGGAGAGCACGTCTTCGATAGCCAGAGGGTGGAAGCCAAATTCACTGGTCAGCACATAGGATTCTTCATCGGTCGGCTCGATCATATCGACCCACAGCACCGACCCTTCGACCTTCTGGAACTCGCTAAAGCCTTGAATCCCTTCAAGTTTTTTCAGACCTTCGTCGCGAGTATAGTAGTAGGAGAGGATCATCCCAAGCTGCTCCAGTGCTGCTAACAGGGCCGCCAGAGAACTGCCGGCGCTCGTCGATTAAGGCTGTTGATAGCCTTATTCAGAGGGTTTGTCAAGACTGAATTCGTTCAGGACAGTCGACATCATCGACGGCCGCCACCGCCTCTTCGCGCAATCGGCTGAAGGTAAGTTGGTTGGTGAAGAGGAAGCCGATCCCGACCAGGAAGACCGGCGCCAAGTCCATTAGGTGGAGGACCAGGCTGAAGGCGACCGCCTCAGACTTGGACACACTAAACATCGCGAGCGCGCCGAAAACCGCCAGTTGGAATGAGCCGATATTCCCCGGCGAGATCGGCACCAGCAGGAGAATCGAGTTGACAATAATCACGACCACCCCGGCCCAGACCGGCACATCAAGTTTGAAGGCCATAATCAGCGTGCAGGCGACGCCGACGTGACAGATCCAGACCAGCACCGAATAGGCGCTGACCTTGAGAATCTGCTTCATTGAACGCAAGGTGTGGAGACCATCAGTGACCGACTTGGCAATCTGCTGAAGCTTGCAGTAGAATTTTGGGAAACGTCTTCGGATCTTTGTCTTGCCGAAGTACGCCAGCGCACGCTGGTTACGCAAGATCAAGACTAATAACAGGATAAGCGCGCTGACGCCGAGCGCGGCATAGATTTCGGCCTGGCGAACCCAATCAGGGAAGGAGAAAATGAAGGAGGAGAGATAGATCAGCACGATCAGGCTGAGACCATCGAACAGCACCTCCATCACGACTGTGGTGAGACAGAAAGTCTTGGAAAGCCCTTCCTGCTTGGCGACCATTACCACCCGCCCGGCCTGGCCGGTGAGCACCGGCAGCGAAAGATTGATCATCTGGCCCAGATGAAAGAGCGCCAGAATTCGCATCGGCCGGATAACTTTGGCGCCCTTCATGATCTCCCCCCAGCGCATCGCCTTGGCGCAGTTCATCAGGATTGCGGAAACGAAGGCCCCCAGCAGCAACCACAGGTTGACCCGCTCCAGCGTAGCCCAGAGTTCTTCAAAGTTGATCTTGTAGAAGGTGGCGAACAGCAGCCCCAGGGCCACCAGCAGTCCCACCAATCGTTTCCAGTCCAGCAATTGCTTCAGTGTCGCCATTTCTTTCAGGGTCTAAGATAGGCCGAAAGATACCAATCGACAAACTGAGAGTCAAATGCTTGCTTGAACCGATCTGAGATGACTCAGGGGGTCAGATGCGGACTACCGCGGACTTCTTGATCCAGCCTTTGAGTTTATTGGCGAACAGCCCGAGGTAGTAATCGTTGCGGGAGTCGAGAATCTTAAACGTCAGGCCCTCATGTCCGGTGAATTGCAACTCGAAATCAACCCCGGGGCCTGATTGAACTTCGGTCTCAGAGACCACGATCACCCCCTCCTCGATTAGATAGTTGCTGTCCAGGACCCAGATCATCGAGGCTGCCGAGAGAATAGTCACGATCAGAAAAATAGTCGCGGTCGCATTCCCCCAACGCCGCGCCCAGCCGAAACGTTTGAGCGAGAGCACCACGAACAGCAGCGCGAAGGCCGCCAGCGAGATCCAGAAGTACTGGTTGGGATGGAGCTTTGAAAGAAAGCTCAGAACCTGATCGGGAAAAAAGCTTCCGGGGACAGCTTCAATCTTGTCTACCATGAACAACTGCGCAAACTGCGAGTTGATCTTGATATCCTCATCATCGGGCGCGAGCCGCTCGGCGCGACGGAAATTCACGATTGCGTAGCCCAACTCCCCGGCCTTGAAGTAGGCGCAGCCGAGATTGTAGTACAGTTCCGCGGAGACATAGCCCTGATCGACGATATCCTGCCAAGCCATCGCGGCGGCGTCAAAGTCGCCCTGATCGTAGAGCGAGATGCCGTGCTCGAAATCTTCGGTGATTCCGGCGCTCAGCGCTGCCGGCAGCAGGAGTAGCAGAAGCAACCAGTACCTGGTCAACGCGATTTCTCCATCTCCACAATCAGTGACTTAGCCTGCTGCCAGAGTTGCTCCATCTGCTGCGGCTCCGAGCCACCGGGCGCGAATCTGCCCAGATCGCATTGGCTCAACAGGTCAAGCAGTCGTTCGGTCAGTTTCTCCGGAAGACGATTGCTCGCGAATTCCTTAATGCTGTCAGCCGTCAGGCCAAAGGCCGGGAGATCGAAACGGTCGGCGAAATACTCGATCATCGAGCGGTTGATGTTGGCATAGAATTCATTTGCGGCGCCCTGATCGAGACTCTGCCGAGCGCTCTTGAGACGTTTTTCCGCGAATTTGCGCGCTTGCTTAAGGCGGCGGAAAGCGACATCGGTTTGCAGCTTCTCATGTCGCTTCTTTTGAGTAAGCACGACGCCATAGCCGATCAAGGGCAGCAGATAGAGCGCCAGATAGAGCGGATGGACCGCCAAAAGACGGCTCTTGCCGCCATTTACCTCGCCGATGTCAGACTTGAGGTAGCGGATGTCGCGCGCCACCAGATCGATCTTGTTTGACTCCAGATTCTGCACCTGCGACGCATAGCGATCCTGCGCCGGGGTGACCTCGATCTGCACCGGGTCGGTAACCAGAGTCTTGTATGCTTCCTGTTTGGGATCGAAGAAAGAGAACTCTACCGCGGGTATCGTATAGACACCGGCGAGCTTGGGGATGAACACCTGCTCGAAAGTCTTGGTCCCGCCGACGCGGTAGTTTGTCTTGGTCATATTCTCGCTGTCACCGGCGCGGTAGCTGCGGAACTCGGGCAGCTCCGGAAATTCCGGCAGAGCGACGCTCTTGATGTTGCCGGAGCCGCTGATGCGCACCGTGAGCGTAACCGGCTCGTTAACTTCTACCGATGTCTTATCGGCACTGGCAGAGATCCGGTAGTTGCCGACCGCGCCGGTAAAACTCTCCGGTCGGCCTTTATCCGGCAACGGCAGAGTCACAACCTTGATTGGATTAGAACTCAACTGAATCGTGCGGCCGCGACCGCTCAGCCCAAAGAAGGGATCATCGAAAATCGAGAAAGGATCGCGGCGATTGCGTGGCTCACGCACTGTCACATTCAGCATCGCCTCGCCGACCTCCTGTTCGCCGGCGGTCGTCGGAAAGAGGCCGCTCTTGATCTCGGTGACATGGTAGCGACGATTGTTCAGCACTCGGTAGCCGGTCTCGCGGGGCGGCAGATCCTCGACCCAGAAGCCGGTCTTTTGTGGCGGCTGATAATCCGGGTTCTGCGTGATATCGACGCGGTCCGCCTGATAGAACTTAAACGAGAGCGTCACTTGCTCATTGACATAGACCGTGTCCTTGTCAATCGAGGTCGTAATGAACAGATCATCTCCGGTCACCTGTTGCGGCTCCTGCTGTTGCTGTTGGGGCTGCGGTTGATCGGAGCGGCGCTGTTGCGGCTGACTGCGCGACCAGGCGTTGCCGGGACTCTGCCCCTGATTGACGGTGATGTCGAATTTCGGGGTCGTGTACTGCTTGCCATCGATCTCCATCGCCATCGGTGGGATCGTCAGCGTGCCGGTCTTCGTCGGCGCGAGCACGAAGTTGTATGACTTGGTTACCTGCGTCTTGCCATTCACAAAGGAGATATTCTGCGAGGTCCCGGAGGAATAACTGACGAAATCGGGAAGCTCCGGCAGGGAGATGTCTGGCAGATTGGTCACCTTTCCCTCGACCGTCACCGTCAACTGCACCCGCTCATCCGAATAGATTTCCGTGCGATCAACCGAGGCCGTCACTACGACATCGGCCCAGGCGGTTGCCGCCAGCGTCAACAGGAAAAGCACCATCAGTCTCGAGGATTTCAGGACTCCTCCTAACATTACCAGTCCTTGCCCTTATAATCCGCTTTCACTTTAAGTCGCCGCACCTGCTTTTGCAACTCCTTCTCATCGCCGCTAATTGCATTGAGGATGCGCAAGGCGTCTTCCTTCTTCATACCGGATTCATCCTCGGATTGCGCCTGCGCCTGTTGCTGCTGCTCACCCTCGTCGCCCTCGGCGCCGCTGGCCCCCTGCTGTTGCTCCTGCTGCTGGTCCTGCTGTTGTTGCTGCTCCTGCTGCTGTTGTTGATCCTGTTGCTGCTGCTGGTCCTGCTGATCTTGCTGGCCCGGCTGCTGCTGTTGTTGATCCTGCTTATCCTGGTTCTGCTGATCCTGATTCTGTTGCTGCTGCTGTTGATCCTGCTGTTGCTGCTGATCCTGCTGCTGCTGGTCCTGATTCTGTTGATCCTGGCTCTGTTGTTGCTGTTGCTGCTGTGCCTGCTCCTTCAACTTCTTGCGCGCCAGCTCCAGATTGTACTTAGCGTCAACATCCTCCGGCGTGATCTCCAGCGCCTTCTGGTACGCCTGAATTGCCTCGGCAAACTTGTCCATCCGGAACAGGGAATTGCCCATGTTGTAGTAAGCGTCGGCCTGGAGCGACGGATCATCGCTGAACAGCGCCTTGCCGTAGCGCTCCAGCGACTCCTCATACATTGCCTGCTGATGCAAGGCCGAACCGATATCATAGTCGAGCACCGGCTCCTGCGGCTTCTCCACTTCCGCCTCTTTGTAGAGATCGAGAGCCTCGGCGAACTTGTCCTGCTGGTAGGCGGTATTACCCTTCTCCGTCAGCGACTTATAATCCGCCCACAGCGGCGTCGCCAGGCAGAGCACCAGCATTGCAATGACAGCGCGTCTCATTCTTCACCTCGCTCACGCCGGCGCCGCTCGGAGAGCAGCAACTCGCCGGAGAAGAAGATAATTGCCAGCGGCAGCAAGTATTGAAAGCGGTCTTCATACTGCGTCAACAGGCGACCCTCATGTTCTTTCTTCTCTTCCTTGGAGATGTCATCATAAATCCGCTCCAATTCGAGTTCGCCGGCAGTCGCGTGATAGTACTTGCCATCGGTGGCTGCGGCGATCTGTTTTAGTGTCACTTCGTCCAGCTTCGTCAGGATGATTTCACCGTTTTCATCCTTCTTGTAGCCGGTCATTTCGCCCCGCGAATTGCGCACCGGAATCGGTTCGCCGTCGGGATGACCGATGCCGATCGCATAGATCTGCACACCGTCGATTTTGGCCTGCTCCACCGCATCGTCGAGTCCCGAACCGAAGTTTTCGCCGTCGGTAATCAGGATCATGATCTTGTGCTTGCGCTCTTTCTTAACAAAAGCCTCGGTGCCCTTGCGGATCGCCTCGGCGAGATTCGTGCCCTGCTGCGGAATCAGATCGGTGTCGATTACATCGAGAAAGAGGTTGGCGGCGGAATAATCCAGGGTCAACGGGCACTGCACGAAAGCCGCCCCGGCGAAAGCTACCAGCCCGACCCGGTCGCCTTCGAGCCGCTCGATCATCCCCTGCACTTCCCGTTTCGCTTTAACCAGGCGATTCGGCTTCATGTCCTCCGCCAACATCGAGGCTGAGACATCAATCGCGATCATCAGGTCCTGCCCTTCACGCTTAACCATCACCATGTGCGTACCCAACTGCGGTCGCGCCAGGCAAAGCACCAGCACCGCCAATGCCAGAAAGAGCAGCAGATACTTGTAGCGGCGCCGCTTCGGTGAGAAGCCGCGAATCAGACCGGCGAGCAGCTCGCGATCCGCGAACACTTCGAGCAGTCTACGCCGCCGATGGCCGCTCCACCACCAAAGCAACAGTACTAATACCAGTACTGCAAAACCGATGAAGTATTCCGGGCTCGCGAATTTCATTACTTATCGCCTCATCCTCATTTATACCGACTGCGCGGGCTCAAGTTTACGG
>JBDRQZ010000524.1:0-4031 GCA_043826025.1 bacterium
TGGTCTGCATGTTCGGGCCGACCTCCGATGAATATGGTCTTTTGCATCGCGGCACCCGGGTGCGCAAGATGCACTCCTCCTATCGCTCGACTTTTCGCACGATCGGCGACATTCCCCTGGCGATGGTCGACCGCGAGAAGATCACGCCCCTGACCGACAACTATCACCATCGTCGCAAAGATCGCAATGTTAAGGTGATGCCTTATTTCGAAGAGAAAGTCACGCTGCTTTACTACTACCCCAACATGCAGCCTGATATTATCGACTCGCTGGTGGACTGCGGTTACAAAGGCATTGTCATTGCCGGCACCGGGCTGGGTCATGTCAACAAGCCGGTCTATCCGGCCATCGAACGCGCGATCAAGCACGGCGTGCATATCTACATGACCGTGCAAACCCTCTGGGGTTATGTGCACATGAATGTCTACGAGACCGGCCGCGACCTGCAGGCCAGAGGCATTATCCCCACCGAGAATATGCTCCCCGAAGTCGCCTACATCAAGTTGGGCTGGGCTTTAGGCCAGACCACCGACCCCGATGAAGTCCGCAAGCTCATGCTCACCCCGATCTGCTCTGACATCACCCCCCGCGAACCCTACAATGGTTATCTCATCTTCCAGGGCGGCATCCCCGAAGTCGAAGAATTTCTGAGGAAGATACATAGGTAGACGCTCTAATATTCTTCAAACAGGGAGGCTACAGTGCGCTTAAAGAAGACGACGAACGAAGAGCTTGCTGAATTCGCAGTTCTTCTGGAAGAAGCGTTTCTGGAAAGCGGTGTAGACATTCCCAGAGGCTCTGAAGTTGCAGGCTATATTGACGCGGCCAAGAGGCTATCTCGGGCACGAATTGAGGGCGAGGATCTGTCGAATATGGGAGAGCCCAAGTTCCTTGCGCTAGTTGAAAAAGTATTAGAGTGTCAACGATTGGCTACTGCTGTTCGCTGGGCTAGATCTGAGCCGAATTTAGCAAGACACATGGAGCGCCTATTGAGGGGCAGTGTAGACCCAACAGCCAAGAAGCGGACTGCTGCCAAGGACAAAGCCTTCGAGCTGATCATGCACTCGATCTTCAATTCATCGGGCATCTGTGCGCGCCTGGCGGAGCCGGACATTGTGTTCGCGTTAGAGGGACGGGAGTACAGCATTGCGTGCAAGTGTCTATATAGTCCGAAGAACATACAGAAGCAGATATCTCGGGCGAAGCGCCAGATTGTCGAGAGTGGTCGTAGGGGGCTAATCGCGATGAGCATCGAGAACGTGGTGAGACTGAAGGACTTACTATTCGTACCTGATCTGGAGGCACTCAACGATAGGATAACTAGAGCTGCGGGGGCATTTGCCAAGCACTACGATACTCAGTTTGCGAAGTGGATCAATACTGCCAAAGTGATTGGTCTGATGATGTCACTATCTTCACTAATAACCGTCCAGCGCGAAAACCTTTTTCTTAGTGCCCAACACGTGATACTCATGAACAGAGTGAGTGAGGATAGCCCTTACTTCAGCGTCCTGACTGAGATTAACGAGCTGTTGTTCCGAAAACAGCCGTAGCTTGTAGGTCGAAACCCTTGCGGTTTCGACATCTTTGTGTGATACTTGCTACTCAATGACGAACATCCGGCGCTATTTCGAGGTGGGGCAATACTGCTTTATGACTCACGTGACGTACAATCGCGTGCCCCTTCTGATCGAGCATTTCGATCTTCTGGCGGAGACCTACGATTCAATCGTCTGTCCAAGTCAGATATCGCTCCTTGCCTACGTTGTACTTCCCGAACACCTGCACGCCCTTATTCGTCTGGAAGATGCCGACATCTCACAGATCGTGAAGCGTTTCAAGCTGAAGTTCTCAGGGTTGTACCGCTCGAAACTGGGGTTGCAGCGCGGGCGCGTTTGGCAATACCGTTTCTGGGATCATATTATTCGGGACGAGGATGATTTGCGGCGCCATTTGGATTACATCCATTTCAACCCCGTTAAGCATGGTCTCGCGTCCGATCCATTCGATTATGAATACTCGTCAGCGCGCGATTTCCTGCAACGCGGCATGTATGAGGAAGGGTGGGGCAGGAGGGATGCGTCAGTGATCAGGGGCGAATTCGGCGAATAGAAGATTGTCGAAACCACAAGGGTTTCGACCTACGGCGACGGCGAGCCCAGGTCAGTGGCAGAAACACGATGTCGAAACCAAAAGGGTTTCGACCTACGCTCAAAAATGGACCGAGCCAATCCACATCTTGCGCGTATATTTCTCACATTAGGATGCTAACCTCTCACAAAGAAGGCGCAAATGGCTCTGATACACGTCCGACACAAAGTCAATGATTACAAAGCCTGGAAGCAGGTCTTTGACGGATTCATTGAGAAGCGGAAGGCCGGTGGTGAGAAGGGGTTTGTTATCTTGCGCGGGGTCGAGGACCCCAACAATCTCTTCATCATTTTCGAGTGGGATTCCCCGGAGAACGCGCACAAGTTCATGAGCTCCGAGGGACTGAAAGCCGCCATGCAGAAAGGCGGAGTGGCTGAACCGCCGCAGATCGACTTCGTCACGTTAGCCGACAAAGGTTCGCTATAGCAGGTCGTCCTGTACCCCACCCAGAGTGGAGCACGTTCGTGCGGAACGTCGGTTGGGCCTCAGAATCTCTATGATCCCACCTGACGCGCAACGCTGTTGCGTTACGCTCCAGGTGGAGTACTGGAGATAATCGCAGCTCCTAGGTGAACTTTGGCAGCCAGCGACCGGTGCGCTTTATATACTCGCGGTAACTGTCGCCGAACTTGGCGATCAGCAACTTCTCCTCATACCCGGCGATGTAGTTGTAGAAGAGGAAGATTACGACAAACACACCGACGCAAGCTAGCGACAAGGTCGTGACAGTCACGCCCAGATAGAAGAGCAGGGCAGCCAAATAGAGAGGGTGCCGCACATACTTGAAAGCGCCTGAGCGGACGACCCCCGCCGGGCGCTTTTTCTCATCGACAATGAAATGTGCAATGGCCATCAGGTAGAACCCCAGCCCGAGAATCACCGCCGCCACCACTAGCCTGATCAGCAGAGGGATGTACGCTGCCGGCGTGGTGGTGAGTTTCAACAAGAATGAATCCAGCACCCAAATGACCGTGAATACGACCCAGAGAATTATTTGACCCAGGTCGCCGGCTGGATGTTCGCCTTTTCTGTGCTTCAATACTTCATCTGCCATCGGCTTCTCCATAGCGTAATTCTACGTATGTTGATCTGTTCGGTTTTCGACATTTTGATTTCTTCAGGGATTGCCGCCCGGGACCGACTACTAAGTGAATGGACAAAGGCGGGGCGAACAGAATCAATGGAGAGGTCACGATGCTGGACGAATTTCTCAAGATATGCAACTTCTGCAAGCGAACATTTTCTCCCCAACAACTACTCGATGATCCTGACGTAAAGCCGATTGGGATGCTCTATGACAGTGAACTCGCGATAGCTTACTACTTGTTTCAGCACGAAGTGCCTGACTGTGGCACCAGTTTCACCGTAAATGTGCAAAACTTCAGGAACCTCCTGGCTGAGAAGATACCGCACCGACGACACACTATGACAGAGGAGTGTCTGCGACACTGTGCCAACATTGACGACTTTGAGGAGTGCCGTCTGGATTGTGAGTTTGCGCCCTTCCGACGTTTCCTGCTGCAAATGATTGATCGCAAGCAAATCCAACTGGCTCAGCGAGCAGCTAGTCTTCTGCCATAGCTAAGACAAAGTCGAGCCCGCGGCAGGCTCGACTCCCTGTGTCGCGATCTCCGATCCCGGAGCTATTTTGCCGCCAGATACAACTCGTTCACTTTTTGCCAGTTTTTCACATTGAAGAACGCGCCGACGTATTCGGGGCGACGATTGTGGTACTTCAAGTAGTAGGCGTGTTCCCAGACATCGATGCCGACGAGCGGCGTCTTACCCTGCGAAAGTGGAGAATCCTGATTGGGCGTGCCAACGATCTCCAATTTGCCACCGTTGAGGACCAGCCAGCCCCAGCCAGAGCCGAACACCCC
>JBDRQZ010000525.1:0-2338 GCA_043826025.1 bacterium
TGCGTCCGAAAGATCCACGAATCCACAGCCGTCTACTTCACCCAGACAATATGGGTTAGGCGCGGGGCCGCCATTGAAAAGGTACTGCATTATGTAAACTGCGTCGGTAATGTTGGTTTGAGAATCGCCATTCGCATCACCGCAATTGCAGGTGTCTTCCGGCGCGCAGAATGGCGCATCCGGCGAGATGTAAGTGCAGATGAACTTCTCAGCCTTGCGTAGGATGGAGGGGTAAGTCGCCGACGGGTTCTCGTTGGGGTTGAGGCCAAGGAAGACGAGATTGAACTCGGGATTAGTACCCTTGGCTTCGCTAATCGTCGCGTTCCTGTCGATCACAATTATCGAACTCAGATCTTCACCGTTAGTTGAGCTGTCCGGCACGTTGACATTCCAGCCGCTCATGCCCGGCAAACGCGCACTCAGCGAGTCAACATGATAGCCGTTGTTTTGGTAGACATAACGCGGACTATCCCAGACCTCACCGCCGGCGGCGAATTCATTGGTCTCGTCGTGACCGCGATAGGCAATCCCGCCGTAACGCAGTTCATTCATATGTTCAGAGCCCGGATACAGCCCCTGCTGATAGACAATCTGCTCGGTCGCGTCAACGAAACCACGATTATCCGAGAAAGTGTCGGAAGGGATGTCCCAGTCACAGGCATAAGCCACCGTCACACCTGTCAGCGTACTCGCGAACTTCGGTCCCGGACCAAGCGCGACATGCGCGATCATAAAATCGGAGCTGTCCGGATGACCGGAAGCATACCAGGTCACGTCGAAAGCGATCGTCGAGTCATTGTTCACACCGGAGCCGGCCACGTAACGATAAGTCGGGTCGCTCGGATACTCATTGAGAATCGTGTCAATGTTTGGAGGGCAAACTGTGGCATAGAGTCGACCCCAGGGATTGGCCGGCAAGGGCTCCTGTGACAATGTGTGAAAGACGTTGAAGTCCCAGGAACCGCTGTTGGGGTTGCTCAGGATCAGACCACCGTCATAGAGATAGGTGCTGGTATCGGCGAAGAACACAAAACCTGCGTCCGCATTCTGATTGGCCACGCGAGTCTCCTGGGCGACACTCATTAAGCAGTGGCCGGTGCGCAGCCGGACATGCACCGGCAGGCAGATATCGGTGAAGTTGTAGAGATCAACCTCGATGTCCTGAGAGCCACCGGGGAAGTTTACGGTGATCGTCGCCTCGTAGAGACCCTCGATGCCCGGACCGGTCGCCGTCATCGTCAGTTCCAGCGTGTTATCGCAACCGGCGGGAACGCTGCCCGAAGCAGGGGTGACGTTTAACCAACCACTCCCCCAAGCATAAGCAATCGAGGTGGTGAAGCCAGCGGAGGTGTTACCGGTGTTCTGCAGCAGAATACTCGTGTCTCGCGGAACGCCCGGGGCGGTGCTGAAGGGATAACCGAAGCTGCTCGGTGTCGCATTCAGATCGACATAGGTGGTCATGTCGAAGCACGGGTGGACGTAGAACATCATCGGATCTTCCTGGGCGGTACCCTCAAAGCCAGAGCTACCACCGGCCCAGCCGCCGGCATCGGTATCACCGACGTAGAGGATATACAGGGAGTCGGCATACATCACTGCCGAAGCCCAATGCTCGGATTCGCAGTCACCCGCGGCACAACCATTGTCCGGGGTGTTGCTCAGGTTGACCGGCGGACCCCAGGTCACACCATCAGTCGAGGAGACCTGCACGAAGAGTTCGCCATTCCCCCAGCCACCGGCAGAGCAGTCAGGCGCATCCGCGTCATCCTTGAAGTATGTGTAAGTGCAGTACAACTTGCCATCGCACTCGACCAGGTTCGGCTTGGAGACGTTGTTGTTCCAATGGCCGGGACCGCCACACGAACCATTGTAGTTGTCGGTGGCAATCAACAGGCTGAAGCAATTATTGCAGTCGTCCCAGTGCTCCAGATTACCGGTTCTGCTGTAAGTACCCGCAACTTCATCAAGCGGATAGGATGACCACACCAGATGGAAGCAGTTATCGCTGGTGTACATACCTGTCAGGTCGGTGTAGGGACGATTCGGAGCCGACACTAGATAGTCGGTGATGTTAATCGGAGTTCCCCAGGACTGACCATTGTTCGAGGAATACATCACCATGACATCATTATTCAGTTGATTGTAGTCGGCCTTCTCTCCACGCGGCCGGAACCAGGCCATCGCCACATCGTCGTTAATTGGATTCTGACGAACGATCGGCGCGATGTCCATTACGGTGTCGATGAAGACACCGCAAGTGCCGTAGTTGGTCGGGTTACCAGTACCGCGGAAATAGACCATCGACTGGTCGTCACCGGCGGCATCGACCGACTCGGAG